>JASFBJ010000400.1 GCA_030149585.1 Desulfobacterales bacterium
CAGCGCAGACTGAAACATTGATGGCGTCATCATATTGGGTAGCAGGTATTACAAAGAGCAATGAGAGGTGCTGTCAAAAAGGCGAATATCGGGAAAGCCGCAAGCGTTCATACCTTTCGCCATAGTTTTGCAACACATATGTTGGAAAATGGTATAAATATCAGAGTATTGCAAACCTTGATGGGCCATGCTGATGTAAAAACTACAGAAATTTATACTCATGTGATGAAAAAAGATATTGACGCGATACAAAGTCCATTGGATCAGTGGTGATTCAATGTCATTAACTTAAGAGTTCATCTTGTGTTATTCAGGTTAAACGGGAATCCTGAAGTCTCTAAGTCGCCAGGGTTTCTGGATTCCCGCCTGCGCGGGAATGACCGGCAAGAACTATGTTTAGACAAATATGTTCTTAATGCGAGGCTGGCAGGGCAAACGAATCGCGTGGCTCTCTGTTATTGGATTTGCGGCAGTGCTGTTTACCTATTTTGGGGTTAATTTTCTTCCGGGTCTGCACAGTTATGGATCCGGTTGAAAAAAATGCTATTTTTCATGCCAAAAAGGCGACATGACTCTTAATCTTTCAATTATCGGCGGAATTTTTTCGCAAATATAATCAATCTCTTCTTTTGTATTATATTTGCTGAGACTAAACCGTATAGAGCCATGGGCAGCTGTATAAGGCACTCCCATAGCCCGCAAAACATGCGATGGCTCCAGTGAACCGGAAGTGCAGGCAGATCCTGAAGAAGCACAAATTCCCATTTCATTCAACATCAATAAAATTGCCTCTCCTTCTACATATTCAAAACTGATATTACTAGTCCCTGGCAAACGGTTATTTGTATCACCATTGATTATTGTATTTGGCACATCTCTTATAATTTTATTTTCCAGGCGGTCTCTTAAATATGTCATATGCTTACACTCGTCTGCCATATTTTCTCTTGCCAGTTTCGCGGCCTGGCCGAATCCAATGACTGAAGGTACGTTTTCAGTGCCACCCCGCCTGCCACCTTCCTGGTGCCCGCCCATCATAAAAGGAGAAAACCGGGTGCCTTTTCGCACATAAAGTGCGCCTACACCTTTTGGAGCATGCAGTTTATGACCGGAAATGGAGAGCAGATCCGTTTTTACATTTTTAACATCAATCGGCAGTTTGCCGGCAGCCTGAACAGCATCAGTGTGAAATAAAATATTTTTGGCAGATACTTTCGCAGCTATCTCCTGGATTGGGAAAATAACTCCGGATTCATTATTGGCCCACATAACACTTACCAAGGCTGTATCATCACTTAAATGATCATAAAGATAATCAAGATCAAGCCGTCCCTTATTATCCACCGGAACAAAGGTGATTCTATAGTTGTTTTGAGCCAGGTTTTCGCATAAATTTTTAATGGCCGGATGTTCCACACGGGTAGTGATTATATGTTTTTTTTTGGGAAAAGAGTTCAATGTTGATAAAATAGCAGTATTATCGCTTTCCGTACCGCAGCTGGTAAAAACGATCTCTTCCGGTAATGCATTGATTAAAAGAGCAACCTCTTTGCGGGCCTGTTTAAGAATTTGTCCTACATTGCCTCCAAAAGAATGCATGCTGGAAGGGTTGCCATACTGCTCGCCAAAATAAGGCAGCATTTTCTCTATGACTTGATCATCTACCCTGGTGGTTGCGTTATTATCAACATATACAGTTTTCGTCATTTTTTACCTCCCTTACGACCAGTTCCGGAGAAACAAACTCTTGCAGCTTATTTTCAACAAAATTTTTAAGAGTTACCTGGGAAGTCATGCAATTCGCGCAAGCTCCTCTAAGTTTAACCAAAACCGTATTTCCTTCAATGTCAATCAGATCAATATTGCCCCCATCTTTTTTTAATACAGGTTTGATCTCTTTATCAAGAATATCCTCAATAAGACGAAGCTTTTGGATAATCGTCATTTTAGGCTTTTTAGTTTCTTTAATTTGGGGTGTTTTTAAAGCTTTATCTATTATTTCCTGGATCTTATCATGACATTTTTCACAACCACCGCCTGCTTTGACAAAATCAGTAACATCCTCAATTGAACTAAGGTGATTTTCCATGACTGCTCGCTCAATTTCAAGATCAGTTACTCCAAAACATTCACATACGATCTCGCCTTTGGCTTTTTTAAAAGGCTCACCACGATAATAAGCAATGGCCTTTTCCAAAGCATCCCGACCCATAACCGAGCAATGCATCTTTTCTTTGGGCAATCCTCCAAGATACTCAGCAATATCGTCATTGGTAATTTTTGAGGCTTCGTCAATGCTCAACCCCTTAATCATTTCAGTTAAGGCCGAAGAGGAGGCAATTGCGCTGGCACAGCCAAAGGTTTGGAATTTGGAGTCGCTTATTTTTTTATCCTCATCAAGTTTAAAGGTTAATTTTAACGCATCCCCACAGGCCAGCGAGCCGACTTCTCCCACCCCGTCCGCGTTTTCGACAACACCCACATTGCGCGGATTCATAAAATGTTCTTTTACCTTATCTGTATATTCCCACATTTCAACCCCCACGATAATTTGATATTTAATAGTCAATTAAAATAATCATTCGCGCGAAAAATGCAAATAATTATAATTTGTTTAATTAAATTTTTATAAAAACAAGAAACAACCTTGTTTTTTTGCCTTTGTGAATATATATCTCACCAGATTGAATTTCAAGATTTTTGTGATTTTAGATCGGGCAAAGATGGCCTGAAGCTGTGATGC
>JASFBJ010000156.1 GCA_030149585.1 Desulfobacterales bacterium
TCGGTCGTCGGAGTATTATAATATAATACGCCTTCCTCCCTCTGGCCTTCCCAAAGTCATTATCTTAAAGCCTATAGGAGGCTGTCTGAAAACAGCCTCCTATGGTTAAAATATTCTTTACCAGCCCCAACTTAAATAATCATGAATTGAATCTGCTGCTTTGCGGCCGGCACCCATGGCCAAAATTACGGTAGCCGCTCCAGTTACAATATCTCCGCCTGCCCAGACTCCTTTTTGAGTAGTTTTACCGGTTTCAGGGTCAGCCTGGATATAACCCCATTTATTAAGTTTAACCTTTTCAGTGGACTCGGTCAGCAGGGGATTAGCCCCGGAGCCAACGGCAACAATAGCCAGATCAGTGTCCATAAGGAATTCAGTACCTTTGATGGGAACAGGGCGGCGGCGGCCGGATTCATCAGGTTCGCCCAGTTCCATTTTCAGACATTCCATTCCCGTTAATTTGCCTTTTTCATTACCCAGATATCTGACAGGGTTCGTTAATAAGAAAAATTCAATGCCCTCTTCTTCCGCGTGGTGAATTTCAGCAGTACGTGCGGGCATCTCCTGTCTGGAGCGCCGGTAAACAATGCGTACTCGTTTGGCCCCTAGGCGCATGGCGGTTCGTGCAGAATCCATGGCTACATTCCCGGCTCCCAGCACTACAACATCTTTACCAATCGGAATAGGGGTATCAACTTCCGGGTATTTATAAGCCTTCATTAAATTTGCCCTGGTCAGGTATTCATTGGCGGAAAGAATTCCAATAAGATTTTCACCGGGAACACCTAAAAACCTGGGCAGTCCTGCGCCGACACCGATATATACCGCGTCATAGCCATCTTCAAATAACTCGTCAACTGATACAGAGCGGCCGACAACCTGGTTGCATTCCAGTTTAACGCCCTGTTTTTCAAGCATATTAACTTCCTTGGCTACAATCGCTTTTGGCAGTCTGAATTCAGGAATACCGTAAACCAGTACTCCGCCAGGCTTATGAAAGGCTTCCAGGATACTAACCTGATAACCTTTTTGGATCAGGTCGCCGGCAACAGTTAAACCAGATGGTCCTGAACCAACAACCGCGACCCTTTTACCGTTTGATTTTACTATAGGGGGCATCTCTGAACTATCGTGTTCTCTTGCATAATCTGCGCAAAAACGTTCCAGATTGCCGATGGCCACTGGTTCGCCTTTTTTGCCGACAATACACAGGCCCTCACATTGTATTTCCTGGGGGCAAACCCGGCCGCAGACAGCGGGCAATGAATTTTTACCCCACAGGTTTTTAATAGCTCCTGAAAAATCTCCATCAGAGATCAATTTGATAAAACCTGGAATATCCACATTAACAGGGCAGCCGGCTACGCAGCTCGGTTTTTTACATTGCAAACAACGGCTTGCTTCTTCTTGAGCAGCTTCAAGGCTGTAACCTAAAGGGACTTCTTCGAAATTATGTTTTCTAATTTCAGGTTTTTGTTCCGGCATTGGTTGTCGCAGTTTTTTTTTCTTTTTTTTATCTGTTTTATTATTTGGCATTTTTTTCTCCATTCATTACAGCTATATCTATTCTTGAGATTGACAATAGGCCTGGTAACTGGATTTTTCTTCATCAGTATAGGCCTGTAAACGAAACATCAATTCATCGTAATCAACCTTATGCCCGTCAAACTCAGGGCCATCTACACAGGCAAATTTAGTTTTTCCGTCAACAGTAACCCTGCAGCCGCCGCACATGCCTGTGCCGTCAACCATAATGGGATTCAGACTTACCATGGCAGGGACATTATATTCTTTTGCCATCAAAGACACAAACTTCATCATAGGCACAGGCCCGATAGCAACTACCTGGGCAACTTCTTGACTTTCAAGAATATCCTTAAGCGCGTCCGTGACAAAACCTTTACGCCCATATGATCCATCATCCGTACAAATTTGCAGTTCATTGGAAGCCGCCCTCATTTGATCTTCCATGATTAGCAAGTCTTTATTGCGGGAACCTATAATACAGATCACATTATTGCCCGCGTTTTTCATGGCGCGCGTGATCGGATGTAAAACAGCTACACCTGTACCTCCTCCTACGCAAACCACTGTACCAATCTTTTCAATATGGGTTGCCTTGCCCAGCGGGCCGATTACATCCTGGTAACTTTCACCAACCTTTAAGTCCCTGAAAATCGCGGTTGATTTTCCAACTACCATATAGATTATGGTTATTGTGCCTTTCTCTTGATTGGTATCGGCCATGGTTAACGGAATCCGCTCACCAAGTTCATTAGCCTTTAAAATAATAAATTGGCCGGGCAGGGCCTTCCCGGCAATTAAGGGCGCCTCTATTTCATTGAGAATTACCGTGCCATTAGCCATCTCTTCCCGTTTAATAATTTTAAACATTTTAAATCCCCATTAGTATTAATTTGCAGTTATACTGCGATAATAAAAATAAATTATAATTTTAACAACTACTGGAAAGGTACAAAGTCAGCTGCTAACCTAATAAATTTATTTAACATAAATAAGGTTTTGGGGCAAGTTAATTTTTATAAATTCAGAGCTTTATTCAGATAACCTGATAAATAGTAATTACGCTCTATCTCTTACTTTATCTTGACTTATTACAGTAATTTGTGAAATACTACCAAAAATAAAAGAGATAAAAATAAAGGTTAGGATTAGGTTTATTTAAAAAAAAGAATTGATGAAATTTTCGTATATTCAAATAATTACGGGTTTTCTGGCTGGAGTGAAAAAAAAATTCAGCAAAGCTGCCAACGAGGATCTTGTTATCGGCCAGCTATTGCGTAAAAATAATATAATCTCGCAAAACCAGTTGGAAACCGCCCTTGCTTTTCAAAAGAAAAAGCTTTACCAGGAAGGCAAAGTGGTTCGACTCGGGTTAATCATTGTTGAGCTGGGCTATGCTGATGAACCAGATATAGTTGAAATTATAAATCAGAATTATAAGCTTTCGATTAACTCCCTGTCCGATAATATTAAAGAGCTTCTCAAAATCAGGCGGGGCACTTTCATAGAAAGCCTTCCCAGACCCCATTTGCCAATATGGCTAAAACTGTCGCTGATCACTATGCTGATCATTATAACTACTATGTTTTCATTAAGTATCATTATTTTAAACAAGCAAGAGGAAAGATTATATGACCACACTCTTAAGCTGGGAATGGTCAGCTTGAACTATTTTGTCAATAATGCCAGAATTCCCCTTCTTGATGATGATATTTTGCGGTTAAACACTCTGATTAAGGAGGCGGCCACCGTTGACGGGTTATTATATGCGGGAATCGTTGATCAGCATGAAAAAATTATGGCCCATACCAACATAAATAAAATAGGTGGACAGTTCCAACAGTTTAAAAATGTTACAAAAATTTCTCAGCAGGGCGAAGTAACCTGTTTTAATTATACATTGGCCTCGGGTAAGCATATTTTAAATCTTTGCCGACCCATTATTTTTGACGGTAAAAATCTTGGCAAAGTACATGTGGGTGTTTCCCTGGATTTCATTACTGAACAGATCCATAAGGAAAGAACCTTTATAATTATCGTTATTTTTTTCGTTCTTTTACTGGGGCTTGTGGTTTCAATTATTTTTGGCCTGCGTTTTTCCAGCCCGATCACCAGGCTGCTGGAGGCAACTGCACAGATCGGTAAAGGCAACTATCAGCATAAAGTCCTTTTGAAGAGAAAAGATGAACTTGGCAATCTGGCTGCAGCCTTTAACCAGATGGGCGAGGAGCTTTGGAAAAATGCCTTGACCCAGAAATCATTTGGCAAATATGTGGGCCCTGAGGTTTTGGAAATGATTATGGCTAATCCTGAAACCACCTGGCTAAAAGGTAAAAAAAATGAAGCAACAATTTTGTTTGCCGATATCAGAGGTTTTACATCTTTTTCCAATGAAAATTCACCTGAAGCAGTGGTACAGGTACTGAATCAATATTTTGAAATTGCCAGCCGTATTATTCTGCGTTATGGCGGATATATTGATAAATTTATAGGGGATGCTGTTCTGGGTGTTTTTGGTGTCCCGGTTTATCGTCAAGATCATGTTGAGAGAGCTGTCAGGGCAGGGCTAGATCTGGAAAAGGGATTAAAGAGGGAAAACCATCCGCTTCTTGCGTCCGTTGGTATTGGAATACATACAGGTGTTGTGGTTTCCGGGAATATTGGTTCACAGATTAAAATGGAATATACTGTAATCGGAGATTGCGTTAACCTGGCTTCCAGGCTCAATGGGCTTGCCGGCAAAGGGGAAACACTTATCAGTAAAACCGTTTATCGTCAAATCAAGGATATTATAACTGTTGAAGTACTCAGTCCCCGAATAATTAAAGGGCAGTCGGACAAGATTCCTGTTTATAAGGTGTTATCAATTCAAGAGAGGGCCAATGTTCAAGCAGACTCATAACAAAATCATGCGGGCTAATCTGTTTTTGGGTTTGGTGCTCTGTTTGAGCCTTATGGCCTGCGCTTATCAACGCGCTCCTGTGGATAGCCGGATAACCCTTCCAAACGCGTGTTTTCCAGCAGGATTTGAAGCTGTTGAAATTTGCAGGGAAGATAGTTTTGCCTCTCTGGCGGCCTTTTATCTGGATGATCCGGCAAAGGGCTGGTTAATCGATCAGTATAACGGCCATCCAAAATTAGTCCCAGGGGATATAATTATTATTCCTCCAGACTCGTTTAATCGGGCGGGCTTAGTGCCTGATGGTTTTCAAACAGTACCTGTTTTGGCATATCAGTGTCTGGTACAAAAACCTTCCAATAAATTCGAGGTCATAACCAACCGTTTCGTAGAGCAAATGGACTTTTTGAAAGAAAATAATTATAACATCATCACTCTGGATCAACTAATCGCCTTTATAAATTATAAGGAAGTTATTCCGCCAAGGGCTGTGGTTATTACCTTTGATAAAGGCTGGCGCTCTTTTTATAAAATAGCCTGGCCTTTGTTAAAAAAATATAATTTCCCGGCAACTCTTTTTTTGCACACTGATTTTATTGGTAATAAAGAAGGCCTTTCATGGAAAGAGCTTAATCAAATGTCAAAAGAGGGGCTTGATCTTCAATGTCAGACTAAAAGCCTTCGCAATCTTATAAAAAATAAAAAGGGTGATTCCTTTAAAAGCTATTTCAAAACTCTACAAAAAGAGGTCATGGATGCCAGGAGTATTATCAACATCAGGTTAGGGATTCAATGCAAATATATAGCCTATCCTTATGGGAAAACAGATAATCTGGTGGTAGCAATGCTGCAAAAACTTGGCATTTCAGCAGGCCTAACCCTGGAAAGAGGCAGTAATGCAGCTTTTAGCGATAATTTTAGAATAAAACGCTCTATGATTTTAAGCGATTATAATATTGAAGACTTTGAGGAAAATCTAATTATTTTTAAATCTATGGCATTAAAATGAAAATGGAATTGAAATGAGATCAGCTGCCGTTGCCTTCTATTTATGCCTGTTTTTATATTTTTTAACGGGCTGTAGTAATTTTATTATTTTAAACTCCACAAAATTATCAACTTCAGACCATACTATTTCTGACACCTTAATTTCAAAAGCACTTATTCTTGAAAAGCAAATGGAGTTAAATAAAGCCCTGCTTATCTGGAAAGTCATTGCCTGCCGTGGCCCCCATTATCAGACTGATCAGACAGTGCAAGACAAAATCAAAACTTTGCAAAACCGGATCGAATATCTTGTAAAAACCCATTATGACAAGGGCTGTCTGTATTATAGTCAGAAAGCATTAGAAGACGCTCGAAGAGAATTTTTAATTATATTGCGCTATCAGCCGCAGCATGCCGGAGCTTTGGACTATTTAAAAAACAGATTAACTCCTCCTGTTTATATAAATTATCAGGCAGCTCCCAAAGATACTCTGCAAAGTATCGCCAAAGCTCATTATAATGATGTTAAAAAAGCCCTTTTGCTGGCCTGGCTGAATGATCTTGACGATCAAGTAAAATTAAAACCTGGAACTTTGCTTTGTCTGCCTGTTTTACCAAAAATAAATCAAGTCTCTAAGAAATCCACGTCCACACTGAGTCAAGTCAAAAGACTTGTTAAAAAGCAGCAGTATTCAAAAGCTCTGGCAATGATTAATAAGCTTTTAAATAAAACACCCAATAATTCAAAGTTCATCTTGCTGGCTGATGCTGTTCATATTGCAATGGCCAGGCCATATATCTTAGACCAAAAATATGAGATAGCCTTAAGCCTGCTGAATAAAGTATCGCCCAGCTATCCTAGAATCAAGCAGATACTTGATGATTTTTATATAAAAAGGCAGGCCTATCAATCAAAGCAATTACTGCAAATCGCCAATTCACATCTAACAGCGGCTGAATATGATAAAGCTTTGCAGGTTACCAATGAAATTTTGTTAAAGGATCCTGAAAACAGGGAAGCCTCATCTTTAGTGGATGCTGCCCATTATGCATTGGGCCGGAAATTAGCAGCCGATAAAAATGAATATGGCGCATGGCGGCAATTTAAAAAAGTGTCACCAGGCTATAAAAATATTGGGCAGCTTATGCAAAATATTCAAAAAAAGCTTAATAAAAAAGCAGATACTTATTATAAAACAGGAGTTAAATATTATCTGCGTGAAAATCTGGCAGGCGCCATCCAGAAATGGAAGCAAACCTTAAAATATAATCCACAGCATCCAAAGGCTGCAAAGGATATTGCCAGGGTAGAAAGATTATTAGAAAAACTTAAAAAAGTTAATTAGTCCTCGTTGCTTAAGCCTGCTTAAAAATCAATTGGATCTGATGACCAAGTTCATCAATACTGATCGGTTTATTGATAAAGCCATCAAACCCGGCCCGTTCAAGCTTTTTGTCTTCATACAGTTCAATATGCCCTGAAAATCCATAGACAGGAGTGTTGGGACTGGTTTTTTTAAGCTTTTCGCACAGCTCTATCCCATCCATTTCCGGCATGATCAAATCAGTAATAACAAGGTCAAAGTTCTGATTCTGAAAAAGAACCTCGGCCTCTTCGGCACTTATTGCGCTGATGATCTCATATCCCAGTTTAACAAGGATAGTTTTCATAATTTTAAGCTGATCTTCTTCATTATCCACAATTAGGATTCTCTTTTGTTCCATTATCAGTACTCCTTTGGTTTATGGTTCAGCAAAACCTTTGTCGCGCCCCAGCCGCCGGCTTCCCGCGGGGCATCTTTAAAGGACAGTACCTCTGTATGCTTTTCTAAAAAGGATCTTACTCTCTGTCTTTGAATTCCCTTGCCACGGCCATGAATAATTCTTAAGTTAAAAATCTCTTTGGCCAGACAAACTCTGATATACTCATCCAAAAGAGAGTAAAGTTCCTTGGGCTGAAACTGATGAAGGTCTAAAACCCCGTCAACAGGAATTTCAACAGGTTCCATAGCTAATTACCTCCATTGGATAAAATAAAAAATATTGAAAACATTTTGCTGTTGTGTATATTATTTGAAAAACAGTTTTTAAATAAATACATATTTTTTTAGATATAGCAACATGCTTATGGGAAATTTATAGTGGATCTTATAGAAATTTTAAAGCTGACCGGATTTTTGATACTATCCTACCTTATAGGCTCAATACCCTGTGGTCTCATTTTGACAAGGTTGTTCAGCAAGGGTGATATCTTGCAAAGCGGCAGCAATAATATCGGTGCAACCAATGTTGCCCGAACATCAGGATACCTTCTTGGCGCTTTAACTCTGATTGGTGATATGCTTAAAGGCGCTTTGCCTGTCTGGCCGGCATTATCCTTTTCAGAAAATTTACCGCAGCTTAATTTTTTCTATCCGTCAATTATAGCCATAGCGGCTTTTGGCGGACATCTTTACCCAGCCTATATGCGATTTAAAAATGGCGGTAAAGGGGTGGCAACTGCGGCTGGAATTTTTATGATACTTTCGCCCATGGCCTGTCTGGTAGCTGTCCTGGTTTTTATCCTCCTGCTCTGTATTTTTAGGCGGGTTTCAGCAGGATCTCTGGCTGGTGCGGCCATTTTGCCTCCGGCGGTCTGGGTTTTCAGCAGGACTGCCGGTCTAACTGCATGCGCTCTTATTATAGCCGTCTTTATTTTTTATCGGCACCAGGATAATATTAAACGCCTGATTGCGGGTACGGAACCTGTTTTTATAAAGAAAAAAAATAACTATTCAGCAAATAATGCAAAAAAATAGTAAAAAATGTTGAAACTGGATATTACTCATGATGCACTTAAATTCCTAAAAAAAATACCGTCCAAACAATTTCGCCTATTATCTCAAAATACAAGGAAATTTGCATCTATTTAGACTTTGGTATTTCAATTCGCCCAACGCCGACATAATCCGCCGGGAACTAAAGAGGCAGCCGCTAAAGGCACATTTAACTCAAACGTAGCTATTGAAATTGGCCGCACCGAGTTACCGGTCGGAGTTCATGAAATTGTTCGCTTCAAGCTTTTGATATTACAATGCAATA
>JASFBJ010000401.1 GCA_030149585.1 Desulfobacterales bacterium
AAATAGGTATTGCGCACAGGCTGGATGAAGTTTTAGAGGAAGTCGTGCGGGTCCGTGAAGACCTTGGGTCTCCTATGATGGCTACACCTTTTTCCCAGTTTGTTGTGTCGCAGGCGGCCGTTAATATAGCAATGGGAGAACGGTATAAAGAGATCCTTGACTGCCTGATTGAGGTGGCACTGGGCGTTTGGGGCGTCGAAGATTCCGGAGCTCCCTATATAGAACCGAACCTCAAAGACAAGATTCTTGGCCATCCCAATGCCAAAGTGATTGCCAAAAGATGGGAAAGAGACAAGGAAGAGTACGATGCCGATAAACCGGTTGAATACTATAAAGCGCAATACGGCATGTCCAGTGCTTCCGACGAGGACTTTTTGCTGTATTATATTATGAGAGGCGATGAAGAAATCAAGAAGATGCGGGCCGCTGGAGCGCCGCGAAGTTTTTATACCGGCAAGGAACCATTGGTGCCGCTGCTTAAGGCCTTGAGTAAAGAGAAAGATATAAGCCGCCTGCATTTGCAAAAAGGAAACAGCTTCTTTGACTTTCGGCAGGAGTAACCTGGTTTCAGGGTAACAAAAAAATAAACGGGAGGTAGAGTCATGAGTTTCACAGCGGAAGATATTGATCAAGTGATGCAAACAGTACAACTTCTTAAGGATATAAAACAAGGTGAGGTCCAGATAGATAATGGCAAGATGAAAATATCAATCTGGAAGGGAAATAGGGGAGATAGTGCCGGAAGTCCGGCATGTTTTGCCGGGGCAAGCACCATTGCTCCACCTGAACCGGTTGAGCAGCAAGCGGTACCAGCAGCGGCTCCGGCTGCGGCAGTGATAGAAGAGCCGAAAGTTGTTGCAACCGCAACCGAGGCGGAAAAACAAGAGGAGGCTATCGAAGAGGGGCTTGTACCGATCAAAGCATCCATGATAAGTATCTTTTATCGAAAACCCAGCCCGGATGATCCTCCTTTTGTTGAAGTCGGCAGTGAGGTTAAAGAAGATACCGTTGTTTGTTTACTTGAGGTCATGAAGTGTTTCCGTTCCATCAATGCGGGTGTAAATGGCCGGATTGAAAAAATTTACGCGGAAACCGGTCAGCTTGTAGCAGAAGGAGCGGTTTTGTTTCTAGTTCGACCGGATTAATTTACAAAAATTTCATGCAACCTTAAACCCGGGAAGTTACAATAAAGGAGCGACAGGATTAATGAGAAAAAAGCGAGTATTGATTGCCAACAGAGGGGAAATTGCCGTCCGAATTATTAAAGCCTGCGAAGAGAATGATTTCGAGACGGTTTTAGTTGTTTCCGAAGCTGATAAAGATAGTTTGCCGGCTATCCTGGCGGATAAAGTTGTCTGTATAGGACCTCCTCAAGTTAATCTGAGTTATCTAAACATACCGATGATTATTACTACAGCTTTGGGGACCGGTGCTGATGCAATTCACCCGGGATATGGATTCCTTGCTGAAAATCCGGAACTGCCGGAAGCATGTGAGAAGAACGGGATAATTTTTATTGGTCCCCGTTCGGAAACCATGAGACAATTGGGTGACAAAATCAGAGCCCGAAATATTGCAAGGCAATGCCGTGTTCCTGTTAATGAGGGCAGTGAAGGCCTTAGCAGTTTCAAAGATGTCGAAACTACAGCTCAAGAAATAGGTTTTCCAATTCTTTTTAAAGCGGCTGCCGGTGGTGGTGGACGCGGGATGCGCATTGTCACGGAATCAAAAGACTTGAAAAGCGCTTTTGATATGGCTTCTAATGAAGCCCAAACAGCCTTTGGAGATGCGACTCTATTTGTAGAGCGCTATCTTCAGAATGCGAGGCATGTTGAGGTACAAATTCTTGGCGATAATTTTGGTAGAGTAATTCATTTAGGACAACGAGACTGTTCTTCACAGCGGCGTTACCAAAAAGTAATTGAGGAGGCTCCTCCTTCCGGTCTTTCTGATGATTTAACTAATAAAATCCTGGAGGCGGCCGTAGTCCTTGCCAAGAGTATTAATTACAATAATGCCGGCACTGTTGAGTTTTTAGTGGATAAAGATCGCAATGAATTTTATTTTATGGAAGTGAATACCCGTATTCAAGTTGAACACCCGGTTACTGAAATGATAACCGGCGTAGACCTGGTAAAGGAACAGCTCCGCATGGCCTTTGGCCATCCTCTCTCAATGAATCAATCCGACATTAAATTTAAGGGTCATGCTATCGAATGCCGGGTAACAGCCGACAATGCCAGGGATGATTTTATGCCGACTCCCGGCCGCATAACACGTTTTGTTGTGCCTAACGGCAATAATATCAGAGTAGATACTCACTGCTATCAGGGCTACGTGATTAGCCCGTATTACGATTCGCTGGTCGGCAAGGTGATTGCTACAGGTGATAATCGCGATTTAGCATTAGAGAATATGAGATCGGCCTTGTCTAACTTTGAAGTTTCCGGTGTGGAAACAAACATACCATTTCTCCAGTTTTTAATAAATCAACCTGATTTTATCAAAGGAGATATAAATATCAAATGGATCGAAAATAGTATTTTACCCAAGTTTCTGGAGACATCTTAAGAAGAGAATTAATCAAGACAAGAGTTAGCAACTTGAAAACAAACTGCTTGGACTGTTTGAGGGCTAAAATGGTGAAATCCCGTTCTCGACAAATTAAAAAAATTGAAGCGAAAGAAAATATCGGTTCATATGGAGCATGGCGCAAGGAATTCTG
>JASFBJ010000402.1 GCA_030149585.1 Desulfobacterales bacterium
GAATTTTGCACTTATCGGAGCGGGAGGCTATGTTGCCCCAAAACATATGAAGGCTATTAAAGAGACTGGAAATAATCTTGTAGCAGCCCTGGATGTTTCTGACTCAGTTGGAATTTTAGACAGTTATTCATTTGACGTGCGTTTTTTTACTGAATTTGAAAGATTTGACCGTTATGCTGAAAAGCTTAAAAGACTTGGTGATAAAAAACGGATACATTATGTCAGTATCTGTTCGCCAAATTATCTTCATGATGCCCATATCCGCTTTGCATTAAGGATTGGTGCAGATGCTATTTGCGAAAAGCCGCTTGTTCTGAATCCCTGGAATCTGGATGCGCTTTCCGATATTGAAAATGAAACCAGGAGGAAAATATATAATGTACTACAATTGCGGATGCATTCGGCAATAATAGCCTTAAAGGAAAAGATTGAAAAAACAAAATCAACTGAAAAACATGATGTTATACTGACATATATCACATCAAGGGGGAAATGGTATCTTCACTCCTGGAAAGGGGATCTTAAAAAATCCGGGGGTGTGGCAACAAATATTGGTGTTCATTTTTTTGATATGCTGATCTGGATATTTGGTAAGGTGAAATATCAGGAAGTTAATTTAAGACACGAGAATAAGATGGCAGGATTTATAGAACTTGAAAAGGCTAATGTAAAATGGTTTTTATCAACAGATAAAAATGATTTACCTGAAGCTGCAAAAAAAGATGGCAAAACAACATTCAGGTCGATAACCGTTGATAAAGAAGCAGTTGAATTTTCCGGTGGATTTACAGATCTTCACACCAGGGTTTATCAGGATATATTAAGCGGCAAAGGCTTTGGCGTTAATGCAGCAAAACCATCTATCAATCTTGTGCACGATATAAGGATAGCCGATCAAGTGGATAATAAAAAAAATTATCATTCATTTATAAAAGGCCGGCTTGCTTGATATGGATTATTTCGCGCATGAATCATCCTATATAGATGAAGGCTGCATAATAGGCAAAGGCACAAGAATATGGCATTTTTCACATATTTTTTCCGGGTCAAATATTGGCGAGTCTTGCACCATAGGCCAGAATGTTATGATTGGTCCGGATGTAACCTTGGGAAAGGAATGCAAAATACAGAATAATGTTTCTGTGTATAAGGGCGTGACTCTTGAAGAAGGAGTTTTCTGCGGCCCTTCCATGGTATTTACCAATGTTTTTAATCCAAGGGCCAAAATCAAAAAAATGGATCAGGTTCGCAAAACATATATAAAAAAATGGGCTACAATCGGAGCAAATGCTACCATAGTTTGCGGAGTAATATTGGGAAGATATTCCTTTATTGGAGCCGGCGCGGTAATCACAAAAAATGTTCCCGATCATGCTCTTATCGCTGGAAATCCAGGTCGTCAAATCGGCTGGGTTTGCAACTGTGGCGAAAGTCTTACCAAAAAATTAACCTGTGTTATATGCAAGAAACAGTTCAAAAAGGGTGATAATGGTTTAACGGCATTATCATCCGCCCTTTCCAGCAAAATAATATAATAAGAGGAACTATTTAAAATGGTTGGCGAACAAAAAAATACACACCCTGAAAAAGAATTTGTATATGTACCAGTTCCCCAGATGGATGAAGAGGATGAAATCGATCTTCTTGAGCTTTGGAATATCATCTGGAAAGGGAAATGGTTTATTATGGGATTTTCTCTGGTTTGCACCCTTGCTGCTGTTTATGTTAGTTTATTTATACTTCCGGTAATTTATAAATCAGACCTCGTGCTTCAACCAATGCAAAATGATAATAGTTCAATGTCTAAATTGTCTGGACTAATAGGCAATCTCCCCTTGCCGATTAATTTGAATAAAGGCGGGAACAAAAGTGCGAATATTGTCGCATTTCTAAAGAGCCGGAACCTCAAAACTCGTTTAATTAAAAAGTATAATCTTTTACCTCGTATTTATAAGGATATCTGGGATTCTGAAAAGCAAAAATGGGTGGTAGATGAGCCTGAAGCTGAACCAACAGTTGTTACTGCTTTGCAGCAGAATATAATGAACAGTTTCTTTCAAGTAAACCAGGATATGAAAACTTCATTGATTAGGATTTCCTGGATAGACCAAGAACCTGAATTTGCAGCAAAAATGTTAAATAATGTTGTTAAAGAGTTAACTTATTATTTGGATAATGAATATGAGACAGATGCAAAAAGGGAAAGGCAATTTATAGATAAACAACTAAAGCAGTCAAATAAGGAGCTTGAGTACTGGGAAAACCAGGTTCCATCCCAAAAGCTGACTCTTGCCAAGATTCAACGTGAGCGACTAGTAGCTCAAACAATATATGCGGAGTTACGAAAGCAGCTTGAACTTGCGAAAATATCAGAATCCAGAGAGCTGATCAGCTTCAAAATACCGGATAATTCCTTTATCCCTGAAAAAAAATACAAACCCAAAAGAAGTATGATATGCCTTTTAACGCTGATTGTTGCT
This sequence comes from Desulfobacterales bacterium, assembly GCA_030149585.1. Taxonomy (GTDB): domain Bacteria; phylum Desulfobacterota; class Desulfobacteria; order Desulfobacterales; family JASFBJ01; genus JASFBJ01. The sequence continues at coordinate 2,481 of JASFBJ010000402.1, forward strand.
GGATTCAGTTCGATTTTTATAATCTTTTTTGTAAATTTCATATCTAATATTAAGAAAAAGAAAAAGTAATGCTTGTTCCTCAAATGTACACGGGAGATTTTTGAGAAGGATGGATACTTAAGAGACAAAGTGCCAACGTTCCATCAGCTATTAAAAGGGTTGTTGCTTATGACAAAAAAATCGCATGATCACAATTTTAAAAACCTGTTTTTAGATTTTCCAAAGGAAACATTGGAGTGGCTTT
>JASFBJ010000017.1 GCA_030149585.1 Desulfobacterales bacterium
TCTGACCTAAATCTGTGCGCCTACTTGTGGAAGTTATTTCGTCCTCGTTCCTTAAAATTAGGTTATGGTGGTATCACTCGATGTTCAAGTTTTTTATAATTAAAATTTTTTTATCAGGTCACAGTCCTGTATTTTAATGACGGTGTCGGCTCTAATTATCGAACAAATCTGACCTAAACCTGTGCGCCTACTTGTGGAAGTTATTTCGTCCCCGTTCCCAAGCGTGGTTATATCAATTATTGATTGTTTTTCTTGCGCAAAAGCTTGCTCAATTTTTCACCTGGAATGGGCTTTGAAAAAAAATAGCCCTGCATCTCACGGCATCCCTGATTTGTTAAAAAGCGGTGCTGTTCACTGGTTTCAACGCCTTCGGCAACTGCTTTAACGTCCATTTTATTTGCAAGGGTTATAATGGTTTTATATATTTCACGATCGCTTTTATTTTCCAGGTTAGTAATAAATGATTGATCAATTTTCAGGATATCAATAGGCAGGTGTTTGAGATAGCTTAAATATGTTGAACCTCCACCAAAATCATCAATAGAAAAAATAATTCCTTTTTTTCGTAAAATTTTCATTTTGGTTATACATAATTCAGGATTGACAGTTACACTGTTTTCATTAATTTCCAGTTTAAGAAAAGAAGGTGATAAGCCGGAACTTTTAAGTATTTTCATAATGAAGTCTACAAGGGTTGGATCCATGAACTGGCGGGATGATAAATTAATTGTGACAAAAAGATCAGGTTCTATGGTTTGCCATTTTTTGGTCTGTATACATGCTGTTTTTAAAACCCATTTTCCAATTGGGATGATCTTGCCGCTATCTTCAGCCATTTTGATAAACTGGTTTGGGAAAAGTAAGCCTTTTTTCGGATGTTGCCAGCGAATCAAAGCTTCTATACCGATAATTTTGTCGTGATTGCTGAGAATCGGCTGGTAATATAGAATGAATTGATTTTTATCAAGGGCTGTCCGAAGATCATTTTCGAGATTCATCCGCTCAATAGCATTGCGATGCATTTCTGATGTGAAAAAACGAAATCCACACCCCTCTTCTTTGGCTTTGTACATAGCCAGGTCAGCATTTTTTACCAGAGATTCCACATCCCAGCCATCATCCGGAAAAACACTGATACCAATGCTGGTAGAAGTATAAATCTGTTGCCCTTCAATTGAAAAGGCTTTTGAAATTTCCTGAATAATTTTACGGGCCACCGCGGCCACATCCAGATTTAAAGCGATCTGATTAAGAATGATAGTAAACTCATCTCCGCCCAGACGGAAAAGATCATCACTGCTACGCAGGCTTGTTTTCAGTCGTTTGGCTACTGATTTAAGTAAAAGATCGCCAAAATCATGTCCCATGGTGTCGTTTATCTGTTTAAATTTATCCAGGTCAAGAAACATCAGTGCCCAGATCGTATCCCCTTGCCGCCAGCGGGAGCGATGAAGAATATTCTCCATTGCCCTATAAAAAGCTTTACGATTCGGCAGGTTGGTGAGCTGGTCGTGATAGGCAACATATCTTAATTCCCTGTCTTTTTTTCTTCGTTCGGTAATATCCTGAAGGTTATTAACAAACCCGTTAATATTACCAAAATGATCGAGCAGGGCGGCTCCACTGATGGAAACATCCACAATGCGTCCGTCTTTTGTATTACGACAGGTCTCTATACCGCTAAATGAATCTCCAGATTGTAGCTGATTGAGCATCCTTGAGGTCTCTTTTTGCTTTTCATTCGGCACAAATTTTAAAGGCTTGCCTTGACACTCTTCCAAAGTCCAATCAAATACCTTGCTAAAAGCTGGATTAAAATAGGTTACCTTAAAGTCACGATCATAAACAATTACAGGATCTGAAGCTACTTCGAGTATTATACGGTGTTGCTGTTCGCTTTCTTTTAAAGCTGTTTCAGCTGCTTTGCGTGCGGTAATATCTTTACAAAGGCCGATAATTCCGGTTAGGTTGCCACCTGAATCCAGCAGGGGCGAACCAGACAGGGAAAAATAATAAGAAGTACCGTCTTTTCCCAGCAAGGTACAATCAACATCATTAATTATCTGTTTGGAATTTTTTAATAATCCGTAAAAATCTTTAAACATTTCAATTTCAGTGGGGCTGCCAAAATCAGAAAAATAACGGCCAATTACTTGATCTGTTGAATGCCCCAATATTTTTTCCCAGGCCGCACTAACATAGGAAAAGGATCCATTCGAATTTAGAGCATAAATAATATCCGGTGCGTTTTCACTGAAAGTTTGAAAATTTTTTTCGATTTTTTTCAGCTTTTTCCACTCCTCACTATAATTAGTTATATCAAAATTATTATCACCTTGCAGTCTGCCGGCAGCCTTTTTTTGTGCCATTTAAAGCCCTCTTGGTACTATTTTTAATATTCTATATTATATAACGCCTTTTGGTAATGGCGCTATTTTTTCTCCGCCCAGTACATAACCTCCGTCCAGGCGCAGTACACTGCCGGTCATATAGGGGGCATCTTTTATAATAAACCGTACTGCTTTGACAATATCCGTGCTTTTTCCTGTTCGATTGAGCAGTATATGGTCTTTTATAGCCTGTTGCTGCTCTTTATTTAATAATTCCCAGCCCCGGGTTTTTTCAGCATGTCTTGTTTCAAAAATGCCGAGCATTATTTCATTCACCCTGACATTCGGAGCACCAAGACGTGCCCAGGTCTCTGTTAAAAGGGAGATTCCACGATTGGCTGCGGAATAACCTTCATTAAAAATATAGCTGGCCGGTCCAAGGCGACCAACAATCCCTGCAATGGATGAAATATTTATCACCACTCCATCTCTGGATTTTTTCAGATGGGGCAATGCTTCATTAAAAACCCACTGCTTGGCCCTTAAGGTTGTTGCCAGCTCAAGATCCCACTGATCTTTAGTGTATGCGCCGTGTACCACAGGCATACCACCTCTTTCAATATTATTAATAAGGATATCAAGCCGTCCATAATGTTTAATTATTTCGCTGATAAGGCCTGAAATATTTTCAGTATCCAGCAGATTAATTTTTATAATTAACGGAGTTTTGGATATAGCATCAAAATCCTGTTTTAAGGAAAGCATATTTTCCTGCCAGTCAAAATAGGTAAGGGCGGTTTTTACCCCGGATTCGGCAAGATCAAGGGCGATTTCTTTGCCAAGGCCTTTAATACTGCCAAGCACTAAGGCTACTTTATCTTTGAGTGCCATTTTATCTTTATTAACCTTAATGCTTGAAAAGTTCCTTTTTTACCCATTGATGAGCAAATATTAAAAGCTGAATATCGTCTATATCATCGGTCTTGATTGGATGCAATTTTTGAGCCTTTATTTTGGAATCAACTGACACCCCTTTCTTTTGAATATGATATCTGAACTGATCAATATCATAAAGGGCAAGTCTGAAAAGATACTCTTCTTTAGTCCCAAGTTCTCCTGCAATGAACTGATTTTTCAGGCTGATAATTTCCATTAAAAGATCGTTGATTTTAAAATCCAATTCCAGATCCTGGCTTTTAATCCAGTGTTTTACCGTCCAGGTTTGCCCCTTTGAAAAACCTTTGCAGTGAGACTCTTTAATCAAAGCAAAATGTTCGGTTAACAGACCGCTTTCCCGGGAACGAGACAGTGCCCGGGCCAAAGGGTAGGCGCGGCAGGAAGAAGGCCTTGCCGGATAGACCAGGCATCCTCTGGGAGCAACAAAAGGACAAAGCTTTTCTTTTCCCGGCGCGGGCTTAAGTGATATAATTGGCAGCCCAGTCTCTGAACCAATACATGTTATAGTATATTTTTCCAAAAAACCGCTCGAAGTCAGCTTAAGATGATTTTTAAGCCGCAGGATATCATAAGGCATCAAGACCTGATTGAGATCCTGACAGCAATTATTAAAACATTTCACCTGGGGCGAACAGTTAAAACAAAATTTTTGATCAGGCTGTAAGGGCGTTAGATGGCTTTCCATTTAGTCGGCTCCCTGAATTTTGACTTATTAAAAAATTATAAAACAGGCAAAAAAATATTCATTGCGCTGAGCTAATACATTAGATTATAAGATTTCGCAATACTCTGACCAAATATTCTCCGGCTCATCACGGCTTGATTAATAATAGAAGATTTGATATTTTTCATGTCAAAAGTTCTTGACAATCATAGATTGGAATGTTATTTGGTTAATCTTATATTTTTGGTGAATATCTTTATTGATTTATCGATTAATATTTTGCATGGTCTTTATCCATACATATATATTGATTATATCTAAAATGGAAAAATTATTGGAATATTTTAAATGCCAATAAAAATTAATTATCATATTAACCATTTAGCCGGCAAAAATAACCTGCTGGATTAAGGGAATGAAGGGAGGTGCTAAAAGGAATCATATTATAGTACCATAGCGAAAATAGTATTTAAAAAAAACGTAAATTATTAAAAACTAATCAGGAGGTATAATAGATGCCAAGTTTTGTAATTCAGGAAAAATGTGATGGTTGCAAGGGCGGAGATAAAACTGCTTGTATGTACATTTGTCCTAATGATTTAATGGTTCTGGAACCTAATGCCATGAAGGCTTATAATCAGGAGCCGGATCAGTGCTGGGAATGTTTTTCTTGTGTAAAAATATGTCCGACACAGGCTATTGAAGTCCGCGGTTACTCAGATTTTGTTCCTCTGGGAAGCAGCATCATGCCGATGATGGGTACTGAAGATGTTATGTGGACATGTAAGTTTAGAAATGGTCTTATCAAACGTTTTAAATTCCCCATCCGAACTACACCTGAAGGCACCGCTAATGCATATTCCGATCTTAAAGGCAAAGATCTTGAAAGCGGTTTGCTGTCTACCGAAGAGGCTGATAGCTATGAAATCCCTGTACCCACAGAGCTGGCTTAATCTTTCGCAGCTTTGGAAGAATTTAATAAAAAAAGATATTACATATTTAAGGAGGATATAATATGGCATTACCGAATAAACCTTTAGGTGAACTCAAAGCCGTAAAGGATCCGGAAGTAGAAGAGCGAGAAGTTGATGTTCTGATCGTTGGTGGCGGTATGGCTGCCTGTGGAACTGCATTTGAAGTAAAAAAATGGCTGGGCGATGATCAAAGTGTTCTGCTGGTAGATAAAGCAGCCATGGAACGAAGTGGCGCTGTAGCTCAGGGCCTTTCAGCTATTAATACTTATATCGGCGATAATAAAAAAGAAGATTATGTGCGCATGGTTCGTAACGATCTAATGGGTCTGGTGCGTGAAGATCTGATTTATGACCTGGGTTGTCATGTTGATGATTCTGTTCATCTATTTGAAGAATGGGGTCTGCCGGTTTGGAAAAAAGCAGACGACGGCAAAAATCTGGACGGCAAAAAAGGCACTAAAGCAGGAACACTTAAAAGTGGTGCTACACCTGTTAGAACTGGTAAATGGCAGATCATGATCAACGGCGAATCTTATAAAAGAATCGTTTCCGAAGCTGCTAAACTGGCAATTGGCGATGAGAATATTCTGGAAAGAGTATTTATCGTTGAACTTCTGCTGGATGCCAATAAAGAAAACACCATTGCCGGCGCTGTTGGTTTCTCCGTAAGAGAGAATAAAGTATTTATCATTAAATGCAAAACCATGATGGTAGCCTGTGGTGGTGCTGTAAATATTTATCAGCCCAGAAGTGTTGGTGAGGGTAAAGGCCGTGCATGGTATCCAGTATGGAATGCCGGTTCCACCTATACCATGTGTATGAGAGTTGGTGCTGAACTAACCATGATGGAAAACCGTTTCACCCCGGCTCGTTTTAAAGATGGATACGGTCCTGTTGGTGCGTGGTTTCTGCTTTTTAAAGCTAAAACTCTTAATGGTCTGGGAGAAGCTTTTGCTGGTGGCGATGCTGCCAAGGCTGAGCTGGAAAGATTTGCACCTTATGGAACCGCTGCTATTACACCGACTTGTCTGCGTAATCATCTGATGCTGTTTGAGATGAAAGAGGGACGTGGTCCAATCATGATGGATACAGTGACAGCTCTGGCCGATCTGGGCAAAACCATGAATAAAAAAGAGCTTAAACATCTGGAAGCAGAAGCATGGGAAGATTTTCTTGACATGACTTGCGGCCAGGCAAACCTTTGGTGTGCGCAAGATTGTGAACCTGAAAAGAAAAATTCCGAAGTTATGCCTACCGAACCTTATCTGCTGGGTTCCCATTCCGGCTGCTGCGGTCTGTGGACTTCCGGACCTGATCTTGACTGGGTACCTGATGCATACAAAATCAAGGCTCCGAACGGCAAAGTTTATAAGCTGATGACAACTGTTAACGGCCTTTTTACTGCTGGTGACGGTACTGGTGGATCAGGACATAAGTTCTCATCCGGTTCTCATGCTGAAGGTAGAATGGTTGCCAAGCAGATGGTGCGTTATTCCAAAGATTTTGCTGATTTTACTCCGACTTTCAAACAATCCAAGGAAGAGCTGGTGGATCTGGTTTATAAACCAGTCAGAGTTTTTCTTGAAAACTGTGATTACACAACCGCTATTGATATTAACCCGAACTACATTAAACCTAATGGAATGATGTATCGATTGATGAAAGCCACGCATGAATATGGTGCTGGAACTGCTACTTTCTATCAAACTTCCAACAAATCACTTGAAATTATAATGAATCTTCTTCAGGTGATGCGTGAAGACTGTGAGAAAATGGCTGCCGGTGATCTCCATGAGCTGATGAGAGCCTGGGAGATTATTCATCGAATCTGGACTGTTGAGGCTCATTTACGCCATATCCAGTTCCGGAAAGAGACCCGTTATCCTGGATTCTATTATCAATCTGACCATCCTGGCCAGGATGATGAAAACTGGTTCTGCTTTGTTAACTCAAAGTATGATCCAGCTGCCGCTAAATGGGATATTTTCAAAAAAGATTATATCAAAATTATTTCCGACTAGTGAAATAATGCCAATGATATAGTCCTGTAATAATACCTCCAGAGCTCAACTTGAGCTCTGGAGGTTTTTAGTAATCAGACATTATATTACCGGCGATATCCTTATTGACCAGATAACCGGCTCTTCATTTGAATTATACTTTTTTGAGTCTGGACTTTTTGAGTCTGGACCCGGGAATCGAAAAGCGAAATTTCTTATTAAAATTCTTTCGTTTTCCGGTTGCAGACTTTAATTTACGGATATCGTCTGGTGAAATATTCTGGTGAAATATTTTATTAATAAACTCATTTTATAGCATTTTAACAAAACGCACGGAGGGATAGCATGACAAACGACAAAGCAACCCCTGCCAGTGGCACTATTATGGTAGTTGGAGGCGGAATCAGCGGTTTGACCACAGCCCTGGAAGCCGCGGAAGTGGGGTATGAAGTATTTTTGGTCGATAAAAATCCTTACCTGGGCGGAAGGGTAGCACAGCTAAATCAATATTTTCCCAAGCTATGTCCTCCGACCTGCGGTCTTGAAATTAATTTTAGAAGAATAAAGGATAATCCACGAATTAAAACTTTTACCTTAAGTGAAGTTACCAATGTAGAAGGTTCGCCAGGTAATTACACTGTTAGTATGAAAACCAGCCCAAGATATGTTAATAATAATTGCACCTTATGCGGTGATTGCGCAAAAGCTTGCCAAACTGAAATTTCAAGTGAATTTAATTTTGGGATGTGCAAAACCAAAGCTGCCTATCTGCCATTTGAGATGGCCTTTCCAGCGCGCTATGTAATAGCGCCCCAGATTATTGGCACTGAAGACGCCAAGCGCTGTAAAGAAGCCTGTAAATACGATGCTGTGGATCTTGAAATGGAAACCAAAACTTTTGATCTGCAAGTAGGATCCATAGTCTGGGCCACTGGCTGGGAGCCTTATGATGCTGCTAAAATCGACAACCTGGGATTTGGCCAATATCAAAATATTATTACAAATATGATGCTGGAAAGATTAGCGGCTCCAAATGGTCCCACCAAAGGTAAAATCGTGCGACCATCTGATGATAAGGCCCCTGAAACTATCGCCTTTGTTCAGTGTGCTGGTTCACGTGATGAAAATCACCTGCCCTATTGTTCCTATATCTGCTGCATGGCTTCTTTAAAACATGCCACATACCTAAGAGCCCTTTATCCTGACGCTAAAATTTACATCTTTTATATAGATCTCAGAGCACCGGGTCAGCGCTATGAAAAATTTTATAAGCAGGTAAAAGCCGACAAAAATGTTTTTTTCGTTAAGGGTAAGGTTGCAGAGGTCAGTGAGGATTCAAAAACCAATAATATCACCGTTATTGCTGAAAATGCCCTGACCGGAGAAAAAATCAGACAAACAGTGGATCTGGTTGTACTTGCAACCGGCATGCAGCCAACTGCCGTTAATACCAAACTTCCGGCAGATCTTAAATATAATGATGATGGATTCATCATCAATGATTTTGAAAAAGGTGGTATGTTTGCCGCGGGCTGTGCCAACAAACCTGCTGATGTTGTTTCCTGTAATCAGAATGCAACCGGTATGGCTCTTAAGGCTATTCAAACCCTGGTGAAAAGGTAGGAGGTAATCCATGGATAAAAAATATGGTGTATATATATGTAAAGGCTGTGGAATTGGGGATGCCTTGGATATGGAAGAGTTGTGCGGTGTTCCTGAGGAAGAAGGGGTGTCCGTTAAAACCCATGATTTTCTTTGCAGCAAAGATGGTGTTGAGTTTCTTAAAAAGGATATTGCCGAAGGAACAAACACTCTGGTAATTGCAGCTTGTTCACGCAGGGTTAATTTTGATATCTTTCGTTTTGATGGCTGCATTGTTGACAGGGTTAATCTGAGAGAACAGGTAGTCTGGTCCCATCCAAGGTCTGAATTTCCAGCCCTGACAGAGGAACAAAAGGGAGATGAAGAACATTTTGACCGCCTTCAGATGCTTGCTGAGGATTATATCAAAATGGGAATGGCCCGGGTGGAAAAAGTTGATTTACCGGAACCTTTTAAACTCGAAAACCTTTCAAGAAAAATTTTGGTTATTGGAGGTGGAATTACCGGAATTTCAGCTGCCCTTGATGCTGCTAAAACCGGTTATGAGGTCACTATTGTTGAAAAACAGGCCTCCCTTGGTGGTTATGCCGGCAAGCTCAGAAAACAGCTGCCTTTGACCGATCCCTATGAAGATCTGATTCCTCCGGCAATTGGGACAAAAATCAAAGAACTTGAGGGCTTTTCCAGTATTACGGTTAAAACTAATACAGAAGTTGCCAGAATTGCCGGTCAACCTGGTGAATTTACAGTAACTTTTAAAAAACCTGGGGATAAAATCGCTTTTGACGTTCCTTATCCTCTGCCGGATGATATGAAACTTGATGAAAACGGCAAAGATCTGGATGTTGAAAAACTGGCCGAGGTTTATGCCGAGTATAATAAGGGCAGAGAGGATATCTTAACGATTGATCCAGATGGTGAACTTTTCGGCGCTGTTGTTTTAGCTGCCGGCTGGCGTCCGGATACATTGGCAAAAGCTGATTTGGCCCATCTTGGTTTTGGCAAACTAAGTGATGTAATAACCAACGCTCAATTTGAAGAGATTGCCGCCAAAGGTAAAATTACAAAACCTTCAGATGGCAGCGAGGCCAAATCAGTAGTTTTCATTCAAAACCCGGGCAAAGATGATGATGCTGATTTTGATTATGCCGGCTCAGTAACAAGTCTGGTCGCCTTAAAACAGGCAAAATATGTGCGCGAAGATTATTCTGACGGAAAAGCCTTTATTTTTTATCAGCATATGCGAACCCCGGGCCTGACGGAATATTTTTATAAAAATATTCAGCAGGATCGCGGAATTTTTCTAACAAAGGGAGAAGTGATTAAAATCGAACAAAGGGGTAATGCTTTGCTTGTGGAGGCCGCCAACACACTTCTGGGAGAAAAGCTTCAGGTAAAAGCTGACCTGGTAGTTTTGGCAGCCGGCATGGTGCCGGCAACTTTTGATGACCCGGTTGTTAATCTGGCCTATCGACAGGGGCCTGCCTTTCGTGATATCGGTCTTTTTGACGGTTATTCGGATTCCAATTTCATTTGTTTTCCATATGAAACTCAGCGAACCGGCATCTATGCCGCCGGCTGTGTGCGTCGGAGTATGACCATGGAAGAATCGATTGAAGATGCTTCCGGCGCTGCTCTTAAAGCTATTCAGTGTATTGAATCGGTTAATCGAGGAGTTTCTGTTCATCCACGTTCAGGAGATATGACCTTTCCTGATTTTTTCTTCCAGCGCTGCACTCAATGTAAACGCTGTACGGAAGAGTGTCCTTTTGGTGCTCTGGATGATGATGAAAAGGGAACACCTAAACCTAATCCTACTCGGTGCAGACGTTGTGGAACCTGTATGGGAGCCTGCCCTGAAAGAATAATCGGATTCGCCGATTATAATATCGATAGTATAGGCTCAATGGTCAAAGCAATTGGGGTGCCTTCTGAAGATGATTATGATGAACCTCCCATGCGCGTTTTAGGCCTTGTCTGTGAAAATGATGCTTATCCGGCTCTGGATATTGCAGGACTCAACCGACTTTCTTATTCAGCTGATGTGAGATTTATTCCAGTTCGATGCCTGGGTTCGGTTAATGTGATCTGGATTAAAGATGCTTTGGCCCAGGGCATGGACGGAGTTTTTCTGCTTGGCTGCAAACATGGTGATGATTACCAGTGCCATTTTGTCAAGGGCAGTGAGCTGGCCGAGGTCAGAATGCAAAAGATTGGAGATGCTCTTTCCAGTCTGGCCCTTGAAGAGGAGCGCGTGGCGCAGTTTGAAGTTGCCATTGATGATTATGACAAGCTTCCAAAGATGATAAATGATTTTGTTGAAATCATTGAAGATCTGGGACCAAATCCATTTAAAGGTTTTTAAGCGGAAAAACGATTTTATAAATTAAAGTTAAGCGTTGTTAGCTTGCAAAGCCATAGCCACATTAGGAGGTTAAATTATGGCGGATACATATTTTGTTGAACCTGATCTTGATTTTATCGATGAAGTGAGCGCCTTAGGGGGCAGTGATCTAAAAAAATGTTTCCAGTGCGCTACCTGCTCGGTTGCTTGCCCAATTTCACCGGACACTAAACCTTTTCCCCGCAAGGAAATGATAGCCGCTTCCTGGGGTTTAAAAGACAGATTAATAGGAAACGGTGACATCTGGCTCTGCCATAACTGCGGTGACTGCTCTACTCTTTGCCCGCGAGGAGCCAAACCAGGAGACGTACTGGCAGCTATCAGAAGCTACGCCATAAAAGAGTATGCTGTACCTAAAAAGTTGGGAGAAATGGTTAATGACCCTAAAAAGCTGCCAATTCTCTTAGCTATTCCAGCTGTGATTTTTATAGTTCTGGGGGTGATTACAGGGCTTTTGGATTTCACCCCTGGTGGAAGTGAAATTATTCATGACCATTTCTTTTCCACATGGCTGGTTGATCTGTGTATGATTCCAGCTTCCATGTGGGCTGTAGTTGTTTTTGCTTTAAGTCTTAAACGGTTTATTGCTGATATTCATGCAAATGCCCTTTTGGAAGGCAAAACCAAAAAAGAAAAGATTGAGCCAATAGGCTTTGTACAAGCCTTAATCAAAATTATTCCCGGTATTTTAAAACATGATAAATTTAATGAATGCGGTGAGAATCAGGATCGTACCACGCCTCATATGATGGTACTCTTTGGTTTTATCGGGCTGTTTATTGTTACTGCAATTTTCTTTGTTACATTATACATTTTTCAAATTCATGGGCCTTATTCCCAGCTTAATCCAGTGAAATGGCTTGGTAATATTGCAGGGGTTTCTTTAGTTATAGGCAGTGGTTTGATGATTAAAACCAGATTGACCAAAAAAGATGAGGTTTCCACCTATCAGGACTGGTTCCTGCTTGGTCTGGCCATGGGATTAGGTGTTACAGGCCTTTTAAGCGAGATGACCCGTCTGGCGGATCTGGCTTGGTTTTCCTATACGATTTATTTTATTCATCTGATTTTTGTATTCAGCATGTTTGTTTATCTACCTTATTCAAAACTGGCTCATATTGTTTATCGCACGGTGGCCATGACTTATAAGGAGTATTCAGAAAGAACTTAGAAGAGCTTGAATTTTTAAAAAAAAGAGGGAGATAAATTTTATTTATTTTCCTCTTTTTTTTTGTGGGCGCTATCTATTTTTGCCTGGTTCCCATGCTCCGGCGTGGGAACTAGAGACGGGTTTGAAACCCGTCTGTACGGTAGCCTATTTTTGCCTGGTTCCCATGCTTCGGCGTGGGAACCCTGGGTGGTATGCATTCCCACGCTGGAGCGTGGGAACGAAAAAATAGAAATAAAAAAAGGGAAGCTTTTTGAAAAGCTTCCCTTTTTTTATGTTTTAACTAATTTCTTTTTTGTTGTTTATCAATTATCAGCCGGTAGCTGCTTTATGGGTTTTAATTTCAACTTTTTCAGTGAGGCCTTCATAATATTCACGAAGAATAGCAACAACTTCGTCACGACCAAAATGATCCGGCAGCTCTTTTCCTTCAGAAAGCATTTTGCGCAGAATGGTTCCGGAAAGCAGTACTCTATCCTCTTTGCCGTGGGGGCAGGTTCGCATTGAAGCCATGCCGTCACATTTATAGCAGTAGAAGGTCCAGTCAATTTTTAAGGGGGTGCAAAGCAGTGCTTTGCCGTCTTCAGCCGGAGTCGGGATTTTGTCGAAAATTGTCTGAGCTTCAAACATTCCATAAAAATCGCCAACACCTGCATGATCCCGTCCAATAATCATTTTTGAGCAGCCATAGTTCTGACGGAAGGTTGCGTGTAAAAGACCTTCTCGCGGGCCTGCATAACGCATATCCAAAGGATAACCGCCCTGGACAACATTTTTTTCAACAAAATAGTTCTTTACCAGTGCGTCAATGCATTTAACACGGACTTCAGCCGGAATATCACCTGGTTTCAGATTTCCTACTAATGAGTGAATAAATACGCCATCGCAAACTTCAACGGCGATTTTGCAAAGATACTCATGGGAACGATGCATGGGATTTCTTAACTGCAAAGCTGCTACCTCACTCCAGCCTTTTTCTTCGAACAGCTTGCGGGATTCAGCAGGAGTCATATAAACTCCAGGATATTTTTCAGGGTATTCGCCTTCGCTGAGAACTTTTACAGGTCCTGCCAGACTTATTGGCTTTTGGCCCATAACCATCTGAACGCCTGGATGATCTTCTTCAGCAATTTTCCAGAACTCTTCTTTAGTTGGAGTTCCTTCACCCATATAGCATTTTTCGCACTCATAGCGTTTATCTGCTTCAGTCATCTCAAATTTTTCAGTAATTTTCATGGTGGCCATCAGATCACCGGCTTGTGTCATCAGCGCAATCTCTTCACCATCGCTCATCTTATCGGCATCAGCTTTATCTGCTGACAAAGTAACGGGAATGGGCCAGAAAGTTCCATCAGCCATAAGAAAATCATCACAAACCCCTTTCCAGTCAGCTTTGGTCATAAATTCAGTCAAAGGGCTGAATCCACCAGTTCCCATCATGATCAGATCGCCTTCCTCACGCGGAGAAATGGTTATTTTTTTCAGACCCTGCGCCTTTTTCTTTTCAGCTTCCAGTTCTGCGCCTTCGAGCAGGCAGCAGGTTAAACCTTTTCCACCATGTGGTGCTACTAAATTTGACATTAGACAATACCTCCGTAGTTATGTTTTTTATTCAAATATCTGTATACACAGATGTTAATTTATATAAAATAAAAGAGATTTTATATTAAAAAAACTTTGTTTTGTCAAGAAGCATTTAAAAAAATCAGGCTAAAACCTCTTTTTAAAAAAAGATTTTCAGCATTATAAACAGAATCTATATTTTTTGTTCAAGTGTGTAACGGGCGAGGAGGCTGTCCTTCCAGTAGGTTATAGCAGGGTCGGAAAAATAGGTTTTAAAAAGAGTCAGGCTTTTTTGACGCAACAGGTCAGGTATAATTGAAATGGTATTTTTTTGATAAAGCGGGGTAAGTAAAGACAGATCACAACCAGTTGCTCCTCCCATAACATCCTCATAGGCATAAACCAGACGACCAATATTGCTAAGCAGTATTGCGCCAAAGCACATCAGACAGGGTTCCAAAGTGCAGTAAAGAGTTAATGCCTTTGGATCAAAGGGCTTTTTTAATATAGATAATCGTTTTAAGGCGGTTATTTCTGCATGATCAATTTCATTTGGGTGTTTTCCAGCAGTACCAGTTCTGGAACCAGTAACTAAAAGCTCATTTTCGGATGCTATAACACAGCCCACTGGAAACTCGTCTGCCTTTAAAGCAAGGCGGGCTTCCTCAAGAGCAAGTCCCATAAAATGCCTGTCATTAATTAATTTTTCTTTATAATTATTTGATTTTGCAGTTATTTTCATCATAAATTACAACTTCCGTCCACCTCAAAGGCAAATAAGATTCGAGTCTCTATTTCAGCCTGACGAGTTGAAATCATCTTTTTTGCAAGTCCTTTACAATGATTTGCCAGCTCTTTTTTTCCCGGCAGGTTAGTCATGCCTGATATAATACGTTTTCCGGAAAATCCATCCAAAAGGTCAGCATCCAGCCCATTGGTTACAGCTATCAGCGGAATTTGATATGGAAATAAAAGACGTCCAAAAGATAGCCCCGGACGATGTCTGGTTACCAGTGATCCCGGCCCGTACTGGATAATCAATGCGGCAAATTCAGCAACAAAAACAACTAAGTCCACTATAAGCTCAGCCTTTTTAATACCGGCTTTTATATTTAATGTCCGGCGAGACTGAATTTCTTTTTTTAAATACCCCTTTTCATTAACCAAAAATTTGGCGATTTTTTGCAGATAACGTTCATCAAGGGTGTCAGGAAGCATTTTTCCTGTAAGAAAATCGTTTAGCTCGCCTAAAATTAGATGATTGGCCATTTAATTTCACAGTCATTTTTTGTAAAAATTATTGCTAATATTTAGAATATAGAGTAGAAAAAGTAAATAAGGAATTTGAATTAAATCTCTGGAAAAATTTTGCAATATATAAAGATGAATATTCGCAAGGAATTTGAAAAACGGGAACAAAATTTTATAGCTCCTTTTGGCTGCTTAAGTTCCAAGTCAAAAGGGCGTGATAAAAAAGAAGAAGCCTGCCGCATTAGAACTGTTTTTCAGGTTGATCGAGATAGGATTGTTTATTCAAATGCTTTCCGCCGTTTAAAACATAAAACCCAGGTTTTTTTAACTCCTTTGGGGGATGATTATAGAACCCGTTTAACACATACCCTTGAGGTGTCCCAAATAGCAAGAACAATTGCCAGGGCTTTGTTTATTAATGAAGATCTCACTGAAGCGATTGCCCTGGGACACGATCTGGGGCATACCCCCTTTGGGCACAGCGGGGAAACCACATTAAAACAGATCTATTCAATATCGTTTTCCCACAAGGAACAGAGTTTGCGGGTTGTGGAAAAACTTGAAAAAAATGGTTATGGATTAAATCTTACCCACGAGGTTCGGGATGGAATTCTCAAGCACTCCAAAGGATTCGGCAAAATAATCCCGGATAATCCAGAAGATATGGCAGAAACAATTGAGGGACAAATTGTCCGGATTGCCGATATTATGGCATACTTAAATCATGATCTGGATGATGCGATTCGCAGTGGAGTTATTTTAAAAAACCAGGTGCCTGGCTCTTGCACAAATTTTTTGGGACATAATCATTCTGAAAGAGCTACCACAATGATTAAGGACCTGATTTTTACCAGCAAGACGCATAAAGGTAAATTGCATCTGGGTATGAGTGATCCGGTTTATGAGGCAATGATCAGCCTGCGGCAATTTCTTTATGAAAATGTGTATCGTTCTCCCCAGGTTCATAATGAATTTGTCAAAGCCAATAAAATTGTATCAGAGCTTTATAAGCACTTTTTAAATAATAAAGATGATCTTATAAAAGAGCTTGAAAAAATGGAAATGAGCGGGTGTGTTCATAAAGATCAATTGCCGGAAAGAACAGTATGTGATTTAATAGCCAGCATGACGGATCGTTATGCGCTGGATCTCTATACAAAGATATTTTTTCCATCACCTTTTGTTTAGGAACGAGGACGAATTAACTTCCCCAACTATGCATCACAGCTTCAGGCCATCTTTGCCCGATATAAAAGTACAAAAATCTTGAAATAGCTCGCTATTCCTGCAACTTTTATACTTTTGTATCGAACAAACCTGACCTAAATTTGTGCGCCTACTTGTGGAAGTTATTTCGTCATCATTCCCTAAAACATTTATTTTATTTTTTTATGTTAAATAAAATTTTGCTTCAACCTGATATTTATCAGCCTTTTCTTACGCAGCTTGGAAATATTTTTTCTGAAATGGACGCCAGCTATCAGGCAGCAGCGGATTATTACGGTTTTTCTTGTGATGGCTGTCAGGATAATTGCTGCCTGACCCGCTTTTCCCACTACACCCTGCTGGAATATCTTTATGTCCGGCAGGGCTATGCTGAACTCAACCAAAAGATTCAGATGCAAGTCAGACAAAAAAGTAAAGAGGTCATTTATCAAACTGCGCTTCTTCTTGCCCAAAAAAAGGTGGTAAGATTAATGTGCCCTTTGAATGATAAGGGCCTTTGCCGGCTTTATATGCTTCGTCCCATGATCTGCCGGCTCCACGGCATACCTCATGAGTTTCAAAATCCAGCCCTGAATAAAAAAAAATATGGGCCGGGCTGCCGAACTTTTACAGATAAATGCGCTCATAAAAAATATTTTATATTTGACCGTACCCGATTTTATCTGAGCATTTCCGTTCTTGAAAAAAAGATCAGAGAGGCTTTTAATTTTAACCAAAAATTGAAAATGACAATTGCTGAAATGCTTTACGTGCCGGACCAACAGTCATAACATACTGAAAAAGAATTAATACTCAATGAAAAAAACGGATATTTCCCGACTGGACACTCTGCCTGGTAAGCGGATCAAACCTGGTGAAACTTTTAAATTTCAATGCCATGAGAAACTGTCCTGTTATAATCTATGCTGCCGCAATCTTAATCTTTTTTTGTATCCTTACGATATTCTGCGTTTAAAAAAGCAGCTCAAAATTTCCTCTGACCAATTTTTGGACACCTATGTTGATGTGGTTCTTCGAAAAGATAATTATTTGCCGGATGTTCTGTTAAAAATGGCTGATAATCAGGAAAAGACCTGCCCTTTTTTAGATGCCGATGGCTGCCGGGTTTATCCGGATCGCCCGGATACATGCCGAACTTTTCCAATTGAACAGGGCGCTTTTTTTGATGCTGCAAAAAATAAAACCAGACTCGTCCACTTTTTTAGGCCGCCTGATTTTTGTCTTGGTCAGCACCAAAAAAAAACATGGACAACCAACTCCTGGTCAATGGATCAAAATGCTGCGCTATATAATCAAATGACCGTACGCTGGGCTGAGGTAAAACGTCTGTTTGAATCCGATCCCTGGGGAAAAGAGGGGCCATATGGTTCAAAGGGAAAAATGGTCTTTATGGCGGCATATAATATAGATGGCTTTAGAGAGTTTGTTTTGCACTCTACCTTTCTGACCCGCTTTAAAATCAAAACAGCTTTAATTAAAAAAATTAAAACCAGTGATACAGAATTGCTCAAACTTGGGTTTGAGTGGATTAAGCTGATGATTTGGGGGAAACAATCCAGAATTATTCAGTTTTTTTAAGATATTTCAGGGCAGGCTCAAATTAATATCAACTATTTATAAGGAGTAAAAAAAAATGATTTTAACATCGCAAGAGGCAATTAGTAAATTCGAGGGAATGGGTATCTGGGGAAACAAAACCATCATTGATTATTTTAAAGAACATGTTGAAAAAAAACCGGATCAGATCTGTATAATTGACCCGCCAAATAAAAAAGCACTTATGGGTTTAGATCCTGAAAGACTTACTTATAGTGAATTTGATAAAGCAGTTGATGCAACGGCAGAGGGACTTGCCAAATTGGGCATAGGCAAAGATGATATTATCATGGTTCAGATGCCCAATTGCTGGGAACTGGCAATGATGTATCTGGCAATTGCCCGAACAGGCGCTCTGACAAGTCCGGCTCCTGTTCTCTGGAGAAAAGCAGAGCTATCCCATATTGCAAAACTGACTGAAGCCAAAGCTTTTATTACAGTGAATGAATTTAATAATTTTAACCATAAACACCTGGGTGAGGAGCTTATGTCTGAAAACAGCTCCATGGAACATGTCCTGGTTGTCAATGACATTAAAAAAATGGCTCAAAATGATGTTAAAGGCTCACTCAGTGATATACAAATCAGCGCCAATGATATTTTTACAATTTGCTGGACATCTGGAACTGAGGCAGCGCCAAAGGGATGCCCGCTGAGCCATAACAACTGGATGGGCATGACTGCAGTTCAAAAGGCAGGCGGAATGCAGGCAGGGGACGTGATGCTGACTGCCGGCCCTCTTGTAAATATGGCTTCAATCGGTACGGTCTTTATGCCATGGCTGAATCTTGGCGGCACTATGGTTTTACACCATCCATTTGATCCTGCAGTTTTTATGCAACAGATGATTCAGGAAAAAGTAAATTATACTCTTTTGGTTCCTGCTGTTACAAATATGATCGCCAAACATCCCAATGTCGACAGTTTTGACCTTAGCAGTGTCAGGGCTATTACGGTTGGTTCAGCGCCATCCTCCTTATGGACGATGCAAGAGTTCAACCGGAGATGGGGCATAAGCATCGGAAATATATGGGGCCAAAATGAAGGAACCGGGATTGTTTCCGGCATTGAAGATATTCCTGATATGGAAATCAGGGTGGATCATTTTCCCCAATTTGGAAAACCAGGAGCTAAATGGAAATCAAACGCCTCTAAATTTATTATTGCAAAAGTTATTGATTCCGCAACAGGCGATGAATTGACTAAGACTGGAGATGTAGGCGAGCTGGTTTATAAGGGGCCTGGAGTAATTGCTGAATATTTTAGAAACCCAGAGGCAACCAAAAAAGGCTTTACAGAAGATGGTTTTTTTAAAACCGGAGATCAGTTCAAGATTAAAGACGGCGATTGTATTGCTTTTTTTGACAGAGGCAAAGATATCATCATTAGGGGAGGTTTTAATATTAGTGCTCAGGAAATTGAAAATTATCTTCTTTCACATCCCAAAGTTCAGGATGCGGCTGTTGTGGCAATGAAGGATGAACGGCTTGGCGAAAAAATGTGTGTCTATATATGCCCGAGTCCGGGTGAGAAAGTCGAACTATCTGATATAACATCTTTGCTTGAAGAAAAAGGGGTCGCAAAATACAAATACCCAGAGCGTCTCGAAATTATAGATATGATACCAAGAAATCCAGTGGGCAAGATTCTTAAAAATAAATTAAGAGACGACATCAATGAAAAGCTTGAAAAATAATAAGTTATTACGTTTTTAGCAAGTCGTTTAAGATAGATATTCAGATAACAGAGAAAAAATCTCTGACCACAAAAAAAAAGAGCATTTCGCTGAACTGAGGAAATGCTTTTTTTTGTGCAAACCTTAGGGTTCGCCGATTTCCCGGCTGATATACGAATCTTTTTTCTTCCTGAAAGTATTTAGGAACGAAGATAAAATAACTTCCTCAACTATGCATCACAGCTTCAGGTCATCTTTGCCCGATCCGTCTGATTTGAAATAGGCACAAAAATCTTGAAATAGCTCGCTATTCCCGCAACTTTTGTACCTAATTATAGATCGGGTAGATCGATCAAACCTAAATTTGTGCGCCTACTTGTGGAAGTTATTTCGTCCCCGTTCCTTAGCTTCTTTCATCACTATTAACAAATTTAAAATAATTGACATCACATTAGTAATATGTAATCTCTTTTTTAGAGTTATTTGTGAAACATTTCTTATGTTGTTTTTAATTAACATCCAATAATTTAGCGCAACACTTTTTATGTTTTTTTACGCATTTTTAATCTCAATATACACATTGATTGTATTTAATGCAATATCAAGATGTTAGATAATTTGCAAAAAAAGTACTATACGGCAAAAACAGTCGCGTATCAGAAATAAGCTGCATTTTAGCCGTAATTAACTACGGCTATTTGGCCGTCTACTCTATGTTCTGTGCCTTCCTAAAAAAGTATTGTATCGTCTGACAAGCCGTTGTATATTTAGGATATTGAAAGTTTAAAAAAAGAAGGCGCTATTTCTCTCAAAGTTTTCCTTGATGCTTGCAAAAAACGTAATATTGAACCTAAAAAGAAATATTCAGGGAAATTTAATGTACGTGTACCTTCCAATCTTCATGCAAATATTGTCAGTGCAGCTATGGCCGAAGGGAAAAGCTTAAATCAATGGATCGTAGATACTTTAGAACAGGCTGCTCATATTTAATCATTTTGACTGCCGTAAAGTAGCTGTAAGATGCATACATATAAGGTCATGTAGGAACTGATTATCATTATCTTCCAGTCATTAAAAGTGAATAATTGGAGGTGCAAATTTAAGATTTTGTTTTGATTAATATTAGTATAACACATTGATATTTTAATTATATCGTCTAACAATCGTTTATCCTGACACCCAAAGTCGCGCTGTTTTTTATTTTGCGTAACCCATGTAAAAAATCGTATTTACCAAGGTCTTTGCAGGCTTTGGGTGCAGGATACACATTAGGCTCGTTTCGCTGCGAAATCAGTGGCGTTCAATATTACAAGTCCGGTAATAATTGTTTCATGAAAACCTCGAAGAAATTTTGTTAAGGGATACGAATGCCGCTTAACCTTTATGCAGAAATCTATGAGTCTGGTTCATACCGCAAGGTTGGACGTCTGTTCGTGGTGGTACTCTCAAGTACCCGGTACGTAACCGAGCAGTGCTTCGTGAATTGCGACATTTACGTGTAGGTAAATGGAAAAAAGTAATCAAGCAGGGGAATTTCGGCGAAGTTCATTACTTTGAACACAAATCCGGCAGTGTTGCCGGTGTCAATTTTTTTTCCAGGAGGGCAAAAACATGAAACAAAATCATCCATTCCATATTGTTCTCTCGGATTCACGAGGAAAACCAACACAGCAGTTGGAACTTTTTGCACTTTTGAATCTGGGAATAGCCCAGTCATTAGCCAGTGGCGTCATAAGTGCTACAGACTCTATTCAACTCTTTTACCATGCGGACAATTGTCTTTATGTACGAAAACATCTCAGAAACAAACATGCCAATGCAATCATGAGCCATGGGGTACAGTTAATAGACCTTTTTGATTGTTTGCCGGCGGAGGAGGCACAGCGTGAGTTTTTCCATGGACTGGAAAAGATACGCTCTTTATGTATGAAACTTTTAGAAAAAGGGCGTTGCCTTGGCGTTTCAAATCGTGACCGGATAGAACCAGAACGGCACAAAGGCCTAACCAGCCAGTCAGCCTGACCGGAAAAGCCAGCGCGGTTTTCGCATTTACGTTATTTTGAGCAAAACTTCGAACTTGCCAAGTTTTTCTTTGGCTTTTCCGGTAGGTGACTTCACCGTTCGGCGAAGTAAAAAAATGGTTTTCTGGATAGGATATTGAACAAATGAAAAAAACTCAATATTTTGA
>JASFBJ010000403.1 GCA_030149585.1 Desulfobacterales bacterium
GCGTGGGAACCAGGCAAGAAGCAACATCTAAAAAGTGTAAACTAAATTTGAAGGACGCCCGGGAATTTAATTATTTTATCCTTTTTTATCGTTTATTTCAGATCCTTGTGTAAAATCAAAAATAATTGATCCCTCTTTTTCATCTACTGTAATTTTGGTGCCCGGCTTAATATCACCTTCAAGAATTTCCAGGGCCAGATGATTTTCAATATACTGCTGAATAGTTCGATTTAAAGGTCTAGCCCCATAAACCGGATCATATCCTTTTTTCGCCAGCAGATTAATAGCCCCTTCAGTTGCAACCAACTCTATATGCCTTTCTTGCAACCGCTCTCCTAATTGTTTAATCTGAATTTTTACAATTTTGCAAATCTGCTCAAAAGTCAGGTTAAGAAAAATGATGGTTTCATCAATCCGATTTAAAAATTCCGGTTTAAAGCTGGCTTTTAAAGCCTTGGCTATTCGAGATTCCATCTCCTGGCGGTTATCAGCGCCAAATTCCTGAATCCACTGGCTGCCTAAATTAGAGGTCATGATAATAATCGTGTTTTTAAAGTCCACTGTCTTTCCATGACCGTCTGTCATACGGCCGTCATCCAAAATTTGTAATAAAACATTAAAAATATCTGGATGAGCTTTTTCAATTTCATCAAAGAGCACAACTGAATAAGGCCTCCGACGGACTGCCTCTGTTAAATAGCCTCCTTGATCATATCCCACATATCCGGGAGGGGCTCCGATCAGCCGTGAAACCGTGTGCTTTTCCATATATTCCGACATATCAATCCTGATAATGGCCTGTTCGCTGTTAAATAGAAATTCAGCAAGGGCTTTAGCTAATTCTGTTTTTCCAACCCCTGTAGGCCCCATAAAAATAAAAGAGCCAATCGGTCGATCAGGGTCCTGCAAACCGGAACGGGCCCTGCGAACTGCGTTGGAAACAGCGCTAATTGCCTCTGTTTGACCAATTACACGCCTGCCCAGGCTGGATTCCATATGAACCAGCCTTTGTATTTCTCCTTCCAGCATTTTATTTACTGGAATGCCTGTCCAGGAAGAAATCACCTCGGCTATATCTTCATCATCCACTTCCTCTTTCAGCATTTTTCTGTGTTTTTGCAGATCTACCAGTTTCTGCCTGGCTTTTTCAAGCAGCTTGTTTTGCTCAATAATTTTCCCATAACGTAATTCCGCAACCTTTGCCAGATCTCCCTGTCGCTCGGCCTGCTGGGCATCTATACCGATCTGTTCAATAGTTTTTTTAATTTGACTAATAGCTTGAATCAAAGCTTTTTCATTTTGCCAGTGATCCTTCATTTGAACCATTTCTGCCTTTGCTGCCTCTATTTCACCCTCTATCGTGGTCAGCCGTTCCTTAGAGGCTGAATCAGTTTCTTTTTTAAGGGCCTGCCTCTCAATTTCAGCCTGGGTAATTTTACGCTGAAGTTCATCTATCTCAATCGGCATGGTATCAATTTCAATCCTGAGTTTTGAGGCGCATTCATCAACCAGATCAATAGCCTTATCAGGTAAAAAACGGTCGGTGATATAACGCTGTGACAAAGTTGCAGCAGCAACAATAGCAGAATCTTTTATCCGTACACCATGGTGAATCTCATATTTTTCTTTTAGTCCCCTTAAAATTGAAATAGTGTCCCCTACAGTGGGCTCTGCTACCAGCACCGGCTGAAAGCGTCTTTCCAGGGCTGCGTCTTTTTCAATATATTTACGATACTCATTAATTGTAGTTGCTCCCACACAGCGCAAGGTTCCACGTGCCAGGGCGGGTTTCAGCATATTTGAAGCATCCATGGCCCCTTCGGAAGCACCTGCACCAATTAAGGTATGCAACTCATCGATAAAAAGAATAACTTCTCCTTCAGCCTCTTCCACTTCTTTGAGTACAGCCTTTAAACGATCTTCAAATTCTCCCCGGTATTTGGCCCCTGCAATAAGCGCCCCCATATCAAGGGCCATCAAACGCCGGTTTTTTAAGGATTCTGCAACATCACCTTCCACAATGCGACTGGCCAATCCTTCTACAATGGCTGTCTTGCCAACCCCTGGCTCACCTATTAAGACTGGATTATTTTTGGTCCTGCGGGAAAGAACCTGAACAATTCTCCGTATTTCCTCATCCCGGCCAATAACTGGATCAAGTTTGCCAAGCTGGGCCAGTGAGGTTAAATCCTGACTGAATTTTTCCAGGGCCTGATATTTTTCCTCTGGATTTGGATCTGTTATCTGCTGAGAACCGCGAATATCCATCAATACTTTAAAAATATTTTCCCTGTTTACACCATATTGCTCTAAAATTTGAGCTGTTTGCGCGCCTTTTTCATCGGCAATGGTAATAAAAATATGTTCTATACTCACATACTGATCTTTCATTTTAGCAGCTTCAGCAAAAGCCGCGTCCAATAAAGCCTTGGTTCTGGAAGAAATATAAACATCACTTACCCCGCTGATTTTGGGCAGTTTATCAATTGCTATAGAAATTTCCTGCTTTATGGCACCTGGAGAAACACCAAGCTTTTTCAGCATAGTCTTTGCAATACTTGCTTCATCGTTAAGCATGGCCAGCAGTAAATGCTCCGGTTCTATTTGTTGATTATTATAATTGGAAGCCAGTGTCTGGGACTCCTGAATCAATTCCTGTGATTTTATGGTAAATTTGTCAAACCGCATGATCCCTCCTGAAT
>JASFBJ010000157.1 GCA_030149585.1 Desulfobacterales bacterium
TCTTTTTTAGAAAAGAGGAAACCGAATTTTAAAGGGAAATAAAGGAGTGTTATATGGAGAAAGTCTTGGAAAGGATTGAAGAAATTACCTCGGATCCATACGCATATGTTGCCCGGCTTAAAGAAGAAAAAGAAAAAAAATCATAGGCTGTTTTCCCATGCAGGTGCCGGAAGAAATAGTGCATGCGGCAGGTCTTATTCCAGTTGTGATATGGCGGGGTAATGAAGCTGTTACGTGGGGACACTCACATATCCCGCCATATTATTGCGGTATTGTCAGAAGCTTTATTGATGATGCAGTAAGGGGGAAACTCGGCTTTATGGATGGAATGATCTTCCATGTAAGGCAATGTCTGCTGATAATGGATATTCCACTTATCATAGAAAGACATGTGAAACCGGAATATATGAAACTCCTATACCTTCCTCCTGTTTATCCTGGTGAAGCAACAAGAGATTTTTTAATAAGCGACCTGGAACTGTTTAAAAAATCACTTGAAGAATATACAGGCAATACCATAACCGATGACATGCTAAAGAGCAGCATTGCGGTTTATAATGAAAATCGAAGCTTATTGGAAAGGCTCTATGAGATCAGAAGAAAAAAGCCTCAGATATTGACGTCTGCCGAGGTAATGAAAATAGTTTGGGCGGGGATGTTAATGCAAAAAGAAGACCATAATGAATTATTAAAAGAGTTGCTTCCCCTGATGGAGGCCATGACGATAGAGCCCACAACAAAGATCAAGGTCATTCCAATAGGCTGTCTTTGCCAGATCCCCCCGTTTGATGTCCTCAATATGATTGAGGATCTGGGGATGGTCATACCTGATGATGACCTTTATGTTGGTTCGAGATATTTTGCAAATAAAGTCAATATGAATGATAATCCAATTGAAGCCCTGGCGGAACGGCATCTCAAAAAGACGCCGGTCTGTCCAACAAAAGGGGTGTGGGATGTTCTCTGGGCTGATGATGTTGAAGAAATGGTAAAACTGAATAATGCAAGCGGCGTGATTAGTATTCATGTAAAATTTTGTCCTCCTCATGCCTGTTATTATCCCGATTTCAAGTCCAGGATGATTGAAAAGGGAATCCCTGAGATTCTTGTTCAGGTAGAACATGAGATGCTCTCCATGGAAGGTATTAAAACAAGATTGCAGTCATTTACAGAGTCATTAGGAGGGGAATAATGGAGAAAAAATATACATTAAACAGGTTAAAAACGACAAATGATATCAGGCCGCTGGTAGATCAACACTGGGCAAGCCTAAGGGAAGCCAAGGCAAAAGGTGAGATGGTTGCATGGGCTTCGCTCCAACCTTTATATTTGCCTTTGCCATGGGAATGAAATGCCATTTTATGGCTGGTTATTCAGCTTATTGCGGTGGAATAGGCGCGGCCGCAGAGGTTTTGCAGGCGGCGGAAATGGGAGGAGATCTTGCTGAGTCATGTTCATACCATCGTCTTCATATGGGAATGGCTGAGGCTGTCAAAAGGAATATACCCATAAATCCGGATGCGATCCTGCCTATCCCCGACATAATGATTGCAGGTCGCCTGTGTCCTGAGATGGCTTACTATGCTGAGGGTCTGAACAGAAGGCTGGGCGTTCCCGTACTGCCTGTTGAGTTCCCGATAGTTTTTGACAGAGAGGATGTGCCAAGGATAAAAAAATATTTTGCCGCACAGATTAAGGAAACAGTTATTCCTACTCTTGAAAAGGTCTGTGGAAAACCGTTTGATTATGACCGGATGAGTGAGATATTGACTGTGCTTAAAAAGGTTGTCACTGTTAGAAATAAGTGCTGGGAGTTTTTCAAGGAGAAACCGAGTTACTGGACCCTTTGGGATTATGGTGTGAGCATTGCACCGCTCTTTTATATGATGGGAGACCCGGTGGGCATTACATATTATGAAAAGCTTCTTAAAGAACTTCAGGAAAGAAAAGAAAAGGGGATTCCGGCGATTGGGCCTGAGGGAGAAAAATACCGTTTATACTGGGACGGGTGGCTTCCGTGGGCCTTTTTAGGAAAATTCATGCGGAAACTGACACCTCATGCGGCAGTTTGTCTGACAGGACGATATCTCTGGGAATTTTATCCGGATCCCGACATGATCGACCCTGAGCACCCGGTCGAAACGTGGATAAATCTGTATTATGACGGTAAAGAGCCTTTGGCCATGGAGTATGCACCAAAAGGAGCATTACATGAAATAGGCAACCTTATTGAGGATTACTCCTTGGACGGGATGATTATGTTTTCATCCAAGACATGCAGGCTGTGGAACATATCCCAGCTCGATGTAATAGATATGCTTGAAAAAAAGTACGGAGTGCCAGGTGTGATTATTGAAGGTGACATGATAGATCCGGCCATGGTTTCGGATTCCCAGATAGATACAAGACTTGAGGCATTATTCGAATTGATTGATGCAAGAAGAAGGTAATTTTATGCCTGTTTTCGTAGGAGTTGACATAGGTTCCTTAGCCACAAAAAGTGTTGTTTTAGACTCTGATAAAGGGGTGCTCTCGTATGATATTTTGCGGAGCGGATTTGATTATAGAGGCGCTGCTGAACATTCTATAGAAAATTCAATAAAGCAGGCCAATATTAAAAGAGAGGATATAAGTTTCATAGTATCGACCGGTTATGGAAGGGCTGTGGCCATGCTTTCTACCCTTGCGGATGCCGAGGTTACGGAGATAACGTGTCATGCAAAGGGAGCGTACAGGCTTTTCCCTGAGGCACGGACTATCATTGATATCGGCGGTCAGGACAGCAAAGTGATCAGCATTGATGAAACCGGAAGAGTGGCTAATTTTGTCATGAACGATAAGTGCGCTGCCGGAACAGGCAGATTTTTAGAGGTAATGTCATCCGCTCTTTCGGTTGGTATCGAAGGGATGGGGGATCTGATCTTTGCTTCTTCTGAAGAAAAAGTCGAAATCAGCAGTATATGTACTGTTTTTGCAGAATCAGAGGTCATATCATTATTTGCCAAGGGGTATAAGAAGGAGAATATCGCAGCGGGCATAGCAGATTCTATTGCCAGGCGT
Organism: Desulfobacterales bacterium; assembly: GCA_030149585.1. GTDB lineage: Bacteria > Desulfobacterota > Desulfobacteria > Desulfobacterales > JASFBJ01 > JASFBJ01. The sequence goes on from JASFBJ010000157.1 coordinate 3,061, forward strand.
ATCACTGGTTTTGTGGGCCAGGTAGGGTTAAAAGAAAAAGTGGTAATGTCAGGAGGGGTGGCCAAGAATAAAGGTGTTGTTCGTTCTATTGAAGAGAGGATAGGCACAAAACTCCTTATACCTGAAGAGCCACAGATAGTCGGGGCGCTTGGTGCGGCCATCATTGCATCCGGGCGTGTAAGGGAAGAAAAAGAAAAATGAGCGATATTCGAGATACGTGCCGGTGGATGTAGCGCAGTAGAGGAACCAACAGACAAGCAAGGTGTGGATTTATTTCTGGGGCACTAACCCTTCTTTATTCAGCAACAATCATGGCTTCTTCATATCCATCTTGTAAAAGAATTTTTTCATATTTTAAGGCCTGTTCCAGGCTTGTGCATTTACCAACCCTGACCCGGTAAAAGGTTTCATGGCCGTTATTAAATACCACTATATGGGCATTATTATATAATCCAGCCAGCCTGATTTTTAATTCTTGCGCGTTATCAAGATCTGAAAAAGCGCCGATCTGAAGGGTAAAATGCCCCTTAAAATAATCCACAGGCGCCCTGGTTTTTTTTCTTGATGACCCGCTGTTTTTGCCTTGCCGGGAAGAAAGCGCTATCACTTCTACCCTGGCGGTTCCAGGGCCCACAACACCGAGTTTTTCAGCAGCAGTATAGGAAAGATCGATAATTCTGCCCCTGATAAAGGGCCCTCTATCATTAATTCTAACCTGAATGGTTTTTTTGTTGTCAAGATTACGAACCTTAACCAAAGTGCCTAATGGCAATATTTTATGGGCGGCTGTCATGGCATACATATTATAAACTTCGCCGCTGGAAGTTTTACGACCGTGAAATTTTCGTCCATACCAGGAAGCAAGTCCGCGCTGGCGAAAATTTTCGGCATGGGATAATGGCTTATACCAGGTATTGCCGACCCTGTATGGCCGTGGCTGGCCTTTTATGGCAGAAGGCGGGGTCTTATGAGCGCAGGCTGATAATAATATTATCAGACAGCAAATTCCTGCCGATTGTAAAATTTTTCCAGGAGAGATCATCGATTATTAAACGCCTTTTTAAGCACATCCGTCATATTATCAACAAAATAAAAACTAATCTCTTTTTGAACTTTTTTGGGCAGATCTTCTAAATCCTTTTGGTTTAATTTAGACATGATGATTATTTTAATCCCGGCCTGGTGGGCTGCCAGTATTTTTTCCTTAATCCCGCCCACGGGCAGCACTTTTCCCCGCAGAGTAACTTCTCCGGTCATGGCCAGATCTTTTTTAACAGCTTTGCCGGTTAATAAAGATACCAGGGCGGTTAATATTGTAATCCCTGCTGAGGGGCCGTCCTTGGGAATTGCGCCTGCTGGAACATGGATATGCAGATCAATTTTTTCAAAAAAGTCTTTTTCAATACCTAAGTCAGATGCATTGGAGCGAATAAAACTTAAAGCCGTTGTAGCTGATTCTTTCATTACATCGCCAAGCTGGCCGGTCAGGATCAGTTCTTTTTTGCCAGGCATTGCAGTAGCTTCAATAAATAACAGCTCACCTCCGGCAGGTGTCCAGGCCAGGCCCATAACTACTCCAGGCGTGGCTGTCCTGGTTTTGTGCTCATGGCTTACCTTTGGTATGCCCAGGTATTTTGTAATATTGACGGTTTTGATGCGGGCTGAATTAATTTTGTCCTCGACAATCCGGGTAGCCACTCCGCGACAGATGGTTGCAATCTCCCGCTCCAGATTTCTTAAACCTGCTTCCCTGGTATAATTGCTGATAATTTGCTTAATAGCTCCAACCGTAAAAGAGATCTGTTTTGGATGCAGGCCATGGGCTTTTATCTGTCTGGGAATCAGATATCGTCTGGCAATCTTGATTTTTTCGTCCTTAGCATAGCCTAGCAGCTCAATAACCTCCATCCGGTCTTTTAAAGCAGACGGGATGGTGTCCAAAACATTGGCGGTGGTTATAAACATCACCCTGGAAAGATCAAAGGCAACATCCAGATAATGATCGGAAAAGGAAAAATTTTGTTCTGGATCAAGAACTTCCAAAAGCGCAGAAGATGGGTCACCACGAAAATCACTCCCCACTTTATCGATTTCATCCAGCATAAAGACAGGATTATTTGAATTGGTTCGCCGTAATCCCTGAATAATTCTTCCCGGCAGAGCTCCTACATAGGTTCGCCGATGTCCCCTGATTTCAGCCTCATCCCTGACTCCACCTAAAGAGAACCTGTGAAATTTTCGTCCAAGGGCTCTGGCAATGGAAGAACCCAGTGAAGTTTTACCAGTTCCAGGGGGACCGACAAAACAGAGGATCGGCCCCTTTGAATCCGGTTTCAGCTTTCGAACCGCCAGGTATTCAATAATTCGTTTTTTTGCTTTTTCCAGACCAAAGTGGTCATCATCTAAAACTTTCCGGGCTTTTTTTATATTAAGATTATCTTTTGTACTCTCATTCCAGGGGAGTTCCGTCAACCAATCAAGATAGGTTGATGAAACCGTATACTCCGCTGAAGAAGGGTGCATCCTGGACAGACGGTCCAGTTCCCTTTCAGCTTCCTTAACAGCCTCTTCAGGTAAATTTTTTTTCTTGATTTTGGCCTTATATTCATCAATTTCAACACTGGAATCATCTTTTTCGCCCAGCTCATCTTTAATTGCCTTTAATTGCTGCCGCAAATAATACTCCCGCTGGCGCTTATCCATATCTCCTTTGACCTGGGACTGAATTTTATTGCCCAGTTCAAGAATGTCCATCTGATGGTTTACCAGTCTGGTAACTTCTTTTAATCGTTTAATAATATCTAATAGTTCAAGCACGTTTTGCTTTTCAAGGGTATTGCTGTTAATGGTTGAAACCACCATATCAGCCAGAATGCCGGGTTCATTAATGGTCGCGGCCATGGCTCCGATTTCTGGCGGCAGGCCTGGAGAAAGTTCTACAATTCTTGTAAACTGGCTAACGATATTAGTCATCAGAGCTTCGATCTCGTTATTTTTTTTCTCGTCATCAGTCAAATGTTTGACCCTGGCCTGCAGGTAGGATTCTCCTTCTATAAATTTAATTATCTTAAACCGGTTTAAGCCCTGTACCAGAAGCTGAATCCTGTTATCTTCGACCTTCGCCATTTTTAGAATCAGTGCTGTTGTACCGATTTTAGCCAGATCATCGCCTTTTTGATTTTTTATATCATCTTTCTTTTTGGATAGCAGCAAACCAATAATTCTTTTTTCAGACATGGCTTTATCTACCAGCTTTATGGAATCAGATTGTTGAACAACAAGGGGCAATACCATTTTGGGGAAAAGGACTGCTTCATATAATGGCAAAATTGATATTAAAGTAGATATTTTTGAAGTGTTTTGTTTTAGTGCTGATTGCTGTTCGGTCATGGATACCTCCTTAAAATTTTCACAAGCAGTAATCAATGATGTTGGTCTTGTCGGGATAACGCGTCGGCTTGTGCCCTTTATTCTGAAGTTATAATGATTTTATTTGTCATATTTCGGGACAATTTGACAAGCCTGATGTTTAAAAACCCATTGGCAAAGGATGTTGACACAATATCTATATCAACTTTGGCCGGCAGATAGAAAATTCGCTCAAAATCACCATATTGAATTTCCGCCAGTCGAAAAGTGGCATCATGAACCATTGGCACTCCCGACCTCTGGCCGCTAATCCGGATAGCTTTACTATTGATTTCAACTTTCAAATTTTCCTTTTCAACTCCCGCGATTTCAACCCGTATAAAAATCTCTTCATCGGTCTCAAAAATATCCGCGGGTGGTATCCATTTATGTTCCCTGGAAACGAACATGGGATTAATCGGGCGTGCCCGAAAAACATCTTCTGTATGTGAAGTGGATTGATCAAAAAAATTGGTAAACCGAATTTTGATATAGTCCATATTTAACCCCCTGTTTTAAATTAATCGGTTTTTTATTAAATCAAGAATATTATTAAAAATTAGCATTGCAACTTGTTTTTGTAAAGTACATAGTTATAAAATTCAATTTTGATTAATCAGATATTAATCAGATAGTCCCTGAAGATAAATTTAAGATATTTATTAAAAAAGAGCAGATCACATATTTATGGACGCCATTAAATATAATAACCGGAAAGTTATACTCAGTTCCCAGTACTTTTTATATTTTGGAGTAATGGGTGTTTTTTTACCTTATTTTAATCTCTACTGCTTTCATCTGGGCTTCAGCAGTTTTCAAATTGGAACCCTTTCAGCCATTCGTTCAGCAATAATGATCCTGTTTTCACTGTTTTGGGGGATTATGGCTGATAAATACAGGATCAGACGACCAATTTACATTCTTTGCAACCTGCTGAGCGCTTTTCTCTGGCTTTTTTTTCTATATATAGCCAATTTTAAATCAATGATAGTTATTACAATCTGCTACGGCATTTTTTACTCCCCAATAATCTCGTTTCTGGAAGCTTTTTCCATGGATCTGCTGGGAGATAATAAAAAAAGCTATGGCCGGATACGGGCATGGGGATCTCTGGCATTTATTTCAATGGTCACTATAACCGGAAAAATTATCGATCTTTACGCGATAGAGATTATTTTAGGGTTGATTTTATTTGGTTCTATTTTACAGGCCCTTATTGCAATGAAAATACCACGCCTTGCCATCCACCGGCAAAAAAAAACCAGCCGGTCGGCACGGCCTCCGATCCAGGGCCGAATCGTTATTTTTCTTATAAGCGCCTGCCTGATGTTGATCAGTCACGGTGCCTACTATGCTTTTTTTTCCATTCATCTTGAAAAGCTGGGGTATGGCAACACGTTTATCGGGATCACCTGGGCCATTGCCTCTATGGCCGAGTTTGCTTTGATGGTAAACTCTGATAAAATTTTTAAGAGATTTTCATTTGAAAAAGTTCTAATATTTTCATTTTTTATTGCCGCGCTAAGATGGTTGAGTCTTTGTTATGTCAAGTCCTGGATAGGCCTTTGTTTATCCCAGATTACGCATGCTGTTACATATGGCACCTTTCATATGGCTAGCATCCTGTATATTGACTCACTTACTCCTTTGGAAAGCAAAACATTTGGGCAATCGCTGAATAATGCCGTTACATATGGACTGGGTTTAATGCTGGGCTTTTTCTTGAGCGGTTTTTTATATGAAAAGGGCGGCGCCACTGTAATTTTCGGCGCCAGTGCCCTTATCGCACTGCTTGGTGGTCTTTTATTTTGCGCACGGGATTTCACGCTGGTACGTGGAAAACAGGCGAAAAGCAATATCTGAAAAGAGTAAGGGTTCGCACAAAAATAAGTTAGCAATTTTAAGCGTTGAGGCGCCAGGCTGGCAAGGCGCGAAA
>JASFBJ010000404.1 GCA_030149585.1 Desulfobacterales bacterium
AAAAGTTGTTAAATTACGGTCTCTAAGGGCCAGCTGAAAACCTTGAGTCCTTTTTGGCCCATCTCTTCATGCAGCATTTTAAGAGAATTAAAAACTGCTTTTTCAACAGACTCATCCACAGCCAGCATAACCGCGCAGTTATATCCCGGCCAGACAGAATCATCCATTTTCGGGTCAGAACGTTCCCCCTTGCCAAGAACCTTGCTCCACTTGGAAAAACCAGCCACGCAGCAGGTGGAAAGGGTTTCAATAACATCATCATCATAATCCACATCATAGATCATCATAAACATTTTCATTATACAACTCCATTTATAAAGCTAAAATTTATTTAACCTATTGCATTTAATTCTGAATTTTTCTTTTCTCAAAAAAATAGAAAATCGTGGGAATTAATATAAGAGTCACCAGGGTTGAAACTGAAAGCCCGCCGAGCATGGTAATTCCCAAAGGATTCCAGGCCTCAGCGCCCACCCGATTGGAGGTAGCCATGGGCAGCATTCCGAAAAAGGTGGTCATGGTGGTCATTAAGACAGGACGCAAGCGGCTTTTACCGGCTTTGGTAATAGCTTCGGCTAAAGGAAAGCCTCGTTTCAGCAAAAGATGAATATAGTCAATCAGGACAATAGCATTATTCACCACAATTCCCATGAGCATTATAATGCCCATAAACGACATGATTCCCAAACTGGTATTGGTAAAATAATAGGCATAAATTACACCTGAAAAGGCAAACGGCACTGAGAACATAACGATAAAAGGGTCTCTCAAATTACCGAAAAGAGAGGCCATGATCATATAGACCAGAATAATGCCGAGAATCAGCAAAGTGGTCAGATCTTTAAATGCTTTTTTTTGTTCTTCAACATCACCGCCAAAGGCAACAAAAATTCCAGGGGGAGTTCCCATATCAGCCAGTATGTCCTTTATATCAACTGTAACATCGCCCAAAGACCGCTGGTAGAGATCTCCTTCCACCTTAATGATGCGCTGTCGATTTTTACGTTCAATCTCGATCGGGCCCTCACCATTGGTAATACTGGCTATATTTTTTAATTTTATACTTTGGCCGCGGGGCCCGATAATCGGCACATTGGGCAAATTAGCCAGGCGGTTTTTATCTTTTTCAGAAAATCGGGTTATAATATTAAAACTATCTCCGCCGTCTTTAAATTCAGTGGCTTCAATACCATAAAAATAGTTGCGTAAACTAGCAGCAACTATAGCAACATTCAAACCCAGGTCTGTAGCCTTTTTACGGTCAACCTCCACCCATAACTCGGGCCGCGGGTTTTTCTGGCTGATATTTAGATCCACCAAACCTGGAATTTCCTTGAGAACCTCTTTAATCTGCCTGGCAAATGCCAGATTTTCCTCAAGATTTTGTCCCTGAATTTCAAGAGAAATAGGCTTGCCTCCTCCAGACATTGCGCTGGATATTGTACTTTCGGCTGTAACAGTAATATGAGATATGTCTGGGATTAACCTTGCCTCATCTCTTAAAACAGCCGCTATATCTTCAGCTGAGCGAAATCTTTTATCTCTGTCTACCAGTTTAAAACCAATGGTGCCCACATTTGGACCCTGATCAAATCCCAAAGCAGCGGCAACGCCCTCTTTTGTCTCACCATCCATGGCATAGGAGTGGCGTATTTCCTCCTTGCTGACCATTTCATCAATATTATTGAGCATCTTTTTAATGACCTTATCAGTTTCTTCCAGGCGGGTGCCTTCTGTCAGGCGAAACCGAATGGAGACCGAGCCTGTATCAACCACAGGGAATAGCGAAGTAGACAAAAAAGAAATCAGGGAAAGACTGCTGAGAAAAATTATAACTGCCATCAAAATTACTGTTTTTCTATAGTCGAGCGACCATTGTAAAAGGTTTTGGTACACTCTTTCTATAGCCTGGAATCCCTTTTCAGAAAATGCATAAAAACGACCGAAAATATTCCGGCGTTCTTCCAGTTGTCGCGGTGTGGCCTTAAGCCATTTCGAGCATAACATTGGGGTCAGCAATAAAGCGGTAAGTAAAGATGCCAGCAAGGTAACGATTACCACAAAACCAAGTTGTTTAAAGATTATTCCTGACAATCCGCTTAAAAACATCAGGGGGACAAATACAATTACAGTGGTCATGGTGGATGCCGTAATAGCCATTCCCATTTCACCTGCCCCAAAAATGGCAGCAGTGTTTACGCGACCGCCTTTTTCCAGATGTCGAATAATATTTTCCAGCACCACTATTCCGTTATCCACCACCATGCCGGAAGCAATGGCCAGAGCCATAAGCGAGATCAGATTAATTGTATAGCCAAAAAGATATAAAAAGGTGAACGCGATGATCAAAGAAAAAGGTATCATAAGAACGATAATGAATACTGTTCTAATGCGTCTTAAAAAGAGAATTGTTACTAAAATAATAAAACCAATACCCCAACTGAATGTATTGCGCAGGTTCCGGAGAGAATTAAGAATGTCCTCGGATGAATCCATAATAATATGAATTTTTACATCTGAAGGCAAATTTTGTTCAAGTTCTTTTAATTTTTCCTTGACCCCTTGAATAACCTTAACCGTATTTTTCCCTGTTTGTTTTTGTATCAGCATCACCAGCGCCGGCTCATTATCCCCCCAGGCATTCATCTGCTTTGATTCATAATCATCCGCGACTTCAGCCACATCTTTTAAA
>JASFBJ010000405.1 GCA_030149585.1 Desulfobacterales bacterium
GCAGCAACCGCTTCGGTTACCGAAGAGGTTTGGCCCATGGTGTTTTCTCCTTCCATATAAAAAAATCAGGGTTGAAATCTCCTACTCTCAACTGATTACCTGGATACCAGCGCACTTGTATCGGACATTAATAACCCCGTCATAGTCTGAACGAATCTTCGCTTCCTGATTTTGGGTAAACATTTTCATTTTATCCTCAATAAATGATAAAGGCTCAGGCAATTCATTTGCTCTGAAATCATCACGGAGCAAAAAATCCAAATCGCTTAATTCTTCTTTTCCGTCAATTAAAAAGCTCTGATACAGTTCGCGCCTGGTTCCGTCTTCAAATTCAACAATAAATAGATATCGAACGGTTAGATTTGGGGACACATCATCACATTTAATATTCAACAATTCTCCGGATACGGAGTCGCTCTTATAATAGTTTATTAACGCATCTATAAGCGGATGCCCAATTCCAAGTAAATCTACATTTTTCTTGCGGGTAGCGGTTTTCCTGGAAAAGCTGACATTTTCATAACAAGATGCCACGTCAGCATATTTTTTTAAAGCCGGAGGAACAGTTATTTGAATAATATCTCCGGAAGGAATGAAAGCTCCACCTAATCGCAGAATCGCTTTTTCCGTAAATCGTTTAAGACCTTTTAGAGTAAATTTTCCTTCCAGTTCCCTGTAGTATTCCAAATTAAAGGTTGAAATGTCCAGAGTGAGTTGACGCAACGCTTCACTTGCATCCCTGGCATTCTCTACAGCCTCGGCAATCTCTTGTTCTGTTCTTTCGTAGTTACGGTATATAAGCGCCTCCCTGTAAAGGTCTGTGTAATTTGTGCCTGATCCCAAATATCCAAGTATTTCCGACCGGAAATCTTCACTCACGCTGCCGGTCACAGGGTCCACCTTGCCGATGGTCATTGCTATCTCAAAAAGCTTTTTCTCAAGAATTGCGTAAACTTTTTCTTCTATGGTTTCCTCTGCAACAAGGTGGTAAACTTGAACGGTTTCTGTCTGGCCATATCTGTGAATCCGGCCAATACGCTGTTCAACCGCCATAGGATTCCATGGGAGATCATAGTTGAAGAGAATCCGACAGACCTGAAGGTTGATTCCCTCACCACCAGCTGAGGTGGAAATGAGGAACTGGGCACCGTCTTCATCCCAGAAAGATTCGCAGGATGCAATTTTGTCCTCCAGCGGCCCGCCCTTAATAATTGCAATCTTCCCGGGATCATAATACTTACCTATCTCGTCTTGAAGAAAATAGAGGGTTTCCAGGTACTGGGTAAAAATTATCATCTTTTCATTCTTATTTTCCCTTCTGATCTGTTCAATGGCGCGAATTAATGTGTCGAGCTTCCGATCAGGCCCTTCATCCACAAGCTCTATAAGTTCTTTTATCTTTTTTTCCTCATCAGGAATATTGGCTGTTGCTTCAATGATTCCATTCCCCGTTTCCATGGCATCCAAAGCCCAATGGGTGACTTCTTCCTCAAACCGGGGCCTTTTCATAAGCCGCTTTTTCAGTCTGGCTATATATGAATCTGCTTCCATATAATCAATGTTTGCGTCTCGATAGGAAAGCAGTTCAGCAACTATTCTCCGCATCTTTTCTTGATAATTTATGATTTTTGATGATATTTCCGGCCTTGTTATAGCCCCGTTGATGCCACTTTCCAGCGCCATTTGTTTCCTGGCATAAAGGGCAATTAACCGACGTCTCAGAGCCTGCTTGATAGCTCTCGGGCTGGAAGACATGATTTTTTGAAAGGTAGCCATCACAAAGCCGACTGCCCGTTGCTGTTTGGTGGTTTTGTCTTGTCCTGCGCCGGCAGCGTCGTAACCTTCCCTTAGATATTCAGTCAGCCTGTCGTAAAATCTCTGCTCACGCATGGAAAGTTGAAATTTTTGGGTATGCACCTGCCTCCGCATAAAAATCGGATTGCCCTGGGCATCTGTAACTTCCCTTTTTGTGCGCCGGAACATAACCCTGCCAAGAAGACCTCTATGATCCAGCATTGCTTCCGGCTTTTCAAAAAGTTGATCGTCTAAAAGCTGAATCAATGACCAGAATTGGTAGGCATTCCCCTGGTGAGGAGTAGCTGTAAGAAAAAGTAAATCACGGGTTTTACCCTTTGTTTTTTCTGCCAGCCGGTAATTCTGGGTGACATCTATTTTTTTGCCGTAGCTCTTCCTGCTCAAGTGATGGGCTTCATCAAAAACAATCATGTCCCAGTCCGGCCCTGTCATCATTTTTTCCAAACGCTGCGGCTTCTTGATCGTGTCTATGGAAACGATTGTTAGACTGTGCCGCTCCCATGCGTGAGGATTAGCATCAGAAAAGTCCCGGCCAAATATGTCAAAAAAAATCCTGAAGCAGTCTTTCATTTCATTCTGCCAGTTCACAGTCAGGCCTGCGGGGCATATAATCAAAATTCTCTTAGCTTCTCCACGCGCTAACAGCTCTTTGATAATCATTCCCACTTCAATGGTTTTTCCAAGTCCGACCTCATCGGCAATCAGGAATTTTCGTCTGCGCGCGCTAATAATCTGATGGGTTAATAAAATCTGGTGAGGAAGAAGGTCTGTTTTGCTGTTGGAGAGTTCGCCGCCCATATTTTCGAGTGGTAACTGGCAGGCCAATTGTTTCAGAAAAAAATCGGTTGGGTGATCGGATTCATTGTTTTGATA
>JASFBJ010000406.1 GCA_030149585.1 Desulfobacterales bacterium
CCATGCCACACCCCGGGCTTTTAAGAAACAAAATTTTTTTGAAATCAGTTTTTTTTATTGTTCTTTATATCCCGGAAGGCTATAAATTATGGTTTATCTTTTCCACGGTGTATACTTAATTTAAAAAAGGATGAATTAATTTGTGGCGTTAATCAGAATGCATAAAGTGTGTTGGGGCTTTTCAGAAACCCAGTTGCTTGAAAATATAGATTTCCAGATTGAAAAAGGAGAACGAGTCTGTCTACTTGGGCGTAATGGTGTGGGAAAATCTACCATGCTTAAGCTCATAAGCGGTAAAATAAATCCCGACACAGGTGATATCCGGCGACAGCAAGGCGATAGAATCGCTATTTTGGAGCAGGATTTTCCCGCAAATTTTGACGGAACAATTTTCGATGTAGTTGCCAAAGGTCTGGGTGAAACAGGCATGGCTCTGGCTGAGCATAACAAAATTTGTAAAAAATCCGATTTTCAGACAAATTCAGGTCTTATTAAAAGGCGGGATGCATTGCAGCATCTTTTGGATGTTAAACGGGGCTGGGACATTTTAAAGCAAATTGAAAACGCATTATCACGCACCATGCTTGATCCTGATGCAATTTTTTCCACTCTTTCAGCAGGTCTGAAACGGCGGGTGCTCTTTGCCCGTGCTTTGGCTTTGGCGCCTGATCTGTTTTTACTGGATGAGCCCACCAACCATCTTGATATTGATTCGATTATCTGGCTTGAAGAGTTTATCCTGCGTCATGTAAAAACCTTATTTTTTATTACCCATGACAGGGCTTTTTTAAAAAAAATCGCTACCCGTATAGTAGAACTGGATCAGGGCCGCCTTATCTCCTACTCATGCAATTATAACACTTATTTGAAACAAAAGCAGGCTGCCGGGAAAGCTGCTGAAAATCAAATAAGAGTGTTTGATAAAAAACTTTCACAAGAGGAAACATGGATCAGGCAAGGTATTAAGGCGCGGCGAACCAGAAATGAAGGTCGTGTCAGGGCTTTAAAAAAAATGCGTAAAATCTATAATGCCAGGCGCACAAAGATCGGCAATATAAAGCTGCAGGTTCAAGAAGCGCAAAAGAGTGGAAAACTTATTATCCAGGCGGAAAATATAAGCTTTTCACATGGGCGAATTCCCATTATCCGTAATTTTTCCTCCATTATCATGCGCGGTGCCAAAATCGGTTTGATTGGGCCAAACGGAGTGGGCAAAACAACTTTACTGCAAATTCTTTTAAAAGATATTGCCCCGACAACTGGAAAAATTCGACATGGGACTCATTTTCAAGTCATATATTTTGACCAGCTTCGAGCTCAACTTGATGAGGAAAAAACAGTTGTTGAAAATATAGCTCAAGGCAATGATTTTGTAATTATCAATAATCAAAAACGACATGTGATCAGTTATCTGCAGGATTTTCTATTCACACCGGCAAGAGCTCGAACCCCTGTACATATTCTTTCCGGGGGAGAAAAAAACAGACTCCTGCTGGCAAGGCTCTTTATCAAACCAGCTAATGTTCTGGTAATGGATGAGCCCACAAATGATCTTGATGCGGAAACACTGGAACTTTTAGAGGAATATCTTTTTGAATTCAAAGGGACTTTGTTGCTCGTCAGTCATGATCGGGCTTTTTTAAATAATGTGGTTACAAGTACAATGGTTTTTGAAGGCAATGGTCAGATTACAGAATATGTTGGCGGATATGATGACTGGCTGATGCAAAAACCAAAGCCTGAAAAAAAAATTCCTGTTGAAAAAAATAAGCCGAAAAAAGATACAACAGGCCAAATCAGCTTGCATAAAAATCAAAAACTTGGGTATTTGGCTAAACGGGAACTGAGCGACCTGCCTCAAAAAATAGAACTTCTTGAAGAAGAACAAAAAGAGCTGTATGCATTAATATCATCTACTGATTTTTATAAAAAAGGAAAAGAAAAAATCCAAGAAGTTAAAACCAGACTTGATAAATTGGAACATAAAATCAAGACAGCCTATCTGCGCTGGGAAGAGCTTGAAGGGCTTGAAAAATAAAATATGCTCCACAAAAAAAATCAGGGGGAAATATGCCGCTTTATGAAGTTTGTGATAAAAAACCTATTATCGGAGATAAAACCTGGATTGCTCCATCAGCTGAAATTATCGGTGATGTTAAAATCGGCAAAAATTGCTATATTGGTTTTGGCGCTATAATCAGGGGCGATATTGGTCCGATTATCATCGGCGATGAAACAGTTATTGAAGAAAATGTTGTCATACATGCCGGCTCCAACACAATCATTGAAAACAGGGTTATTATAGGACATATGGTGATGATCCATGATACCCTCATAAAAGATCACGCTCTGATAGGGATGATGTCAATGATATGCGATGACTCAGTAATCGGTAGCTGGTCGATTTTGGCAGAGAAATCCCTGGTAAGAAAAAAACAGGAAATACCCTCGGGCCGGATATATGGAGGCTCTCCTGCCAGAAAGATCGGACAGCTTGAAAAAAAGCATAAAGAATATTTGATAAACGGGCATCAAATCTATCTTGATTTGATTGCTCAATATCATAATACCTTTAAACGAATTGATTAAATTACCATTATTGCGCTTAAAAAAAGTAATAAATTGCTCGGCATCCTTCAAATTTAGTTTACACTTTTTAGATGTTGCTTCTTGCCTGGT
>JASFBJ010000158.1 GCA_030149585.1 Desulfobacterales bacterium
CTTTGATGATGAGGGCACAGCTTACACAAATCAAGAAAAAGAATCCTGGGTGGAGGATACGCAAGCCCTGGATATGGTCAATGATATTTTGGGGGCTTGCAGTGATACGGGCTATGAATATTTTGTCAATGCCGGCCCCTATGTGGCACTGGTCAAAAAAATTGATGATGACCAACAGAGCCAGGGGGGTGAATCAACCACCAGCAATACCACACAAGAGCTGCAGGAAATGATAGTTGAGGTAAGCCGGGCAAGCACTGATGATCCCATGATTATAAAAATATGGACCAAAGAAAGTGACGGCCCAGGAGGTCAGGACATGCTGATCCGGGGCTATTTTACAGTAACTCAGGGAGTCAGCGCAGAATATCCATACGGGGTAATGGAAGCCCATTTTAAAGGAATGATATTAAACGACGCGGGGCAAGAGATTTCTGATACACCTTTATTTACCATGGCCATTAAAGTCAGTGCACAAGATGGTAATGTAATTGTGGAAAATATTGATGACTGTGTTGAAGATGACTGGGAAAGCCACACTAAAGCAAAGCTGATTGCCGATGCTACCTTAAGCAATGGAAACGGTTTTATCTATATGTCTGAAAGTGATTGGGAGAACCCCGGCATCCCGGATATTTCAACCGCTTATTTTGCCTATAATGAAGATTATTTCAAAATTCAGGAAGTCAATTCTAACGGCGACCCTATCGGCAGTGAAAAAGTTTATTCAAAAGACCAACTTCTGCACAGAATCTATCGTTATAAAATATTTGATGAAAATGGGGCGATAGTGGAAAGAAACTCTGGTTTTCCCATCAGATTTGCCGATGGTACCCATGCATATATAGGCTATTTTGGAATGTGGATGAACCAGCAGCAGGACATAGATAGCGGCATAACACGCGTAACAAGAGAGGATACTGGTGAAGAGTACACCGTGGTTCAGACACAAGGCAAGCTGTCAAAATTTACCAGAGACGAGCTCACACTGGCTGATCTAACTAATGTTGATCTTTCAGTCTGGTTATGTAATGGAGAAGAGTGTTCTGATTTTGTAGCCACCTGGAATGGAAGTAATTTTATAGCTATTGGTCAGCGAAATAATGAACATGGCAGTGTTGATTATTTTGCCGAAGTTGATAAATTCAATATTGAATTTCAAGAGTGGGATGGTGCCTGGTGTCCGGCTTTAAATGCATATTTACATCTTGGCATACTTTATCAGAATGAAGCAACTCCGGATAATGACACAGTTTTATACTATCATAAGGAAAGCACCGTGTTCCCTGGATCAGAAATTTTTCCAGATGCTGATCTGACTCTTTATCATTTTGGCATAGAACCTGGTTCTAGTGATCTTGTTGAAGCTGTTTACACTTTTGATATTTCCGAAATGGTGCTGAAAAATGCTGACGGAAATTCTGTGGTATTTGATGCTCAAGGAGATGGAGAGTGGTATATGATGCCTTTGACAACGGCAAGTCAGGCAGATACTATTGCTGCCTGGGAACAGGATGTCTATTATTGCTGGTCATTCGGCAATAATGAATGGAATCGCTTGACAACTTTGCAGGATGCTTCAGGAAATTATGTTACTTTTGATGCGCCACTCCAGCTAAGCTACACCCATGAAACCGGGAATGATATCAATTTCACTTTAGATGATCCCAATAATGATAAAAATTTTAATCTGGAGTGGGATGGTTTTGACCTGATGATTCCATGGGAGTTTGATGAAGAAAATGATGATTGGCAGCCATTAATCAATCTCAATGATTCTGATGACGGTGGCCCAACCCTGACTGATTTAGCAGGAACTGATTATTATCTTAAATGGATTGAAGAGGGCTTGCGGATGATTGAAGTGGATTCCAGCGTGGCGTTAGGCCTTACAGTTGATCTTACGATTCAAGAACCTACATTAGAATATGATGCTGCAAAAACCGCTCTGGTAGGGGATCTTCCTGAAAATGCAGAACTAAAGGTTATCAAAGGCGTACTTATCAGCGAAGAATAACCTTAATTAATAAATTTCTTCAAAAAAAAGCAGAGCAAAAGCTCTGCTTTTTTTTATGGCGAATTTTGTATACGAAATAATTTTTGTTAAGCTTGACTATTGATGTCTCATATTGTTACTAAAGATAAATTAATTTTTTAAGCAATAATATATTATCAGGTTTTATAATATCAATAAGATACTTGCTTGAAGATACTTGCTTGCTGATAATAAAATTTAAAATATTTGAACTTCGCATGAAAATGAGCTTAAAAAAAATAGAGGCTGGTCATTTAATTCAGCCTTTCGTATAGATGCCTGTCTTTCAATTATTGAAAATAACCAAATAATCAATGGATAGCTATAGGGAGGGACTTAAGCAATGGCTAAAGATTCAATTCAAGAGGGAGATCTTTTATGGGAACCAGGTGAGGAACGTAAGCGCCGGGCGCATATGACAGACTATTTGAACTATTTAAAAGAAACCAAAAGCCTGGATCTTACAAGCTATAATGAATTATGGGACTGGTCGGTTAATAATCTGGAGGAGTTTTGGGGCTCGGTCTGGAATTATTTTGATATCAAAGCATCAGCCCCATATAGTGCTGTATTAAGCGGGGAAAAAATGCCGGGAGCTGTCTGGTTTAAAGGCGCAAAACTTAATTTTGCCGAACAAGTTTTCCGTAATTTTACGGAAAAAAAACCAGCTCTTATGTTTCAATCAGAACTGGAGCCACTCCATGAAATTTCCTGGCAGGAGATCGAGCAAAAGGTATCTTCTCTGGCAAATGCTCTGCGAAAAATGGGCGTAAAACCTGGAGACAGGGTAGTGGCCTATATTCCCAACATCCCTGAGGCTGTAATTGCAGTTTTAGCCTGTGCAAGCTTAGGTGCCATCTGGTCAAGCTGTTCGCCGGATTTTGGCAGTCGCAGTGTTATTGACCGCTTTAAGCAGATTGAACCTAAAATTCTTTTCGTAGTGGATGGTTATAAATATAGCGGTAAAAATTTTGACCGACGTTCCGTTATAGGCAAATTGCAAAAAGCCCTGCCATCTCTGGAACAGACGATTTTTATAAAATATTTATTCCAAGAGACTAAAAACAATACTAAAGAAGCTGATCCACCAAATATAATTCCCTGGGAAACGCTTATAAATAATCCTTCAACCCTTAGCTTTGAACAGGTACCCTTTGATCATCCTCTCTGGGTGGTTTATTCCTCCGGTACTACGGGCCTGCCAAAACCAATAGTCCAGGGTCATGGGGGAATCATAATCGAGCTTTTAAAATTTACCCGCTTTCATCTGGATCTTAAAGTCGAAGACCGTTTTTTCTGGTTTTCAACCACCGGCTGGATCATGTGGAATATTCTCCTTGGAGGTTTGCTGGCTGGTTCAACTGTTGTTCTTTTTGACGGTAATCCCGGGTATCCGGATATGAATGTTTTATGGAAAATGGCCCAGGAAGCCAAAATAAACATATTTGGTTCAGGTGCCCCGTTTTATACAGCCTGCATGAAAGCCGGCCTTAAACCAGGAAAGGATTTTGACCTCAGCGCACTTAAAACAATTGGCTCCACAGGATCTCCATTGCCGCCGGATGCCTTTCATTGGGCTTATGAAAATATCAAAAAAGATCTTTGGGTTGCTTCAGTAAGCGGCGGAACTGATGTCTGTACCGGCTTTTTAGGCAGTTCTCCGCTCCTGCCGGTTCATGCAGGAGAACTGCAATGCAGCTGTCTGGGTGTTAAGGCTGCATCCTTTGATGAAAACGGTAACTCCCTGATTGATGAGGTTGGAGAGCTGGTTATAACCGAGCCCATGCCCTCCATGCCCCTGTATTTCTGGAACGACAAAGATAATCAACGCTATTTTGAAAGTTATTTTGATATGTACCCTGATATCTGGCGGCATGGTGACTGGATTAAAATCAACGACCGGGGAGCCTGCATTATTACCGGCCGTTCAGATTCAACCCTGAAAAGAATGGGTGTCAGAATGGGCAGCAGTGAAATCTACAGCGCTGTTGAAGATCTGCCGGAGGTCATAGACAGCCTGATAATTGGTTATGACTCGCCTGGAGGTGGGTATTTTATGCCGCTTTTTGTAGCGCTTCAGGAAGAACTGGAACTTGATGAGCAGATGAAAACCATTATAAAAGACAAGATTAAGGCCTCGCTTTCTTCACGCCATTTGCCGGATGCAATTTATGCAATTAAGGAAGTCCCTCGCACCTTAAGCGGCAAAAAACTTGAAGTACCGGTCAAAAAAATTCTTATGGGTTTTCCCATTAAAAAATCAATTAATCCAGATACCATGGCTAATCCTGAATCTATAAACTATTTTATTGAGTTTGCTGCTAAAATGAATAAAGAAAGTGCATAGAAATTTATCGGCGAATTACTCGCATAAACTAAATTATAAGGAGATAAATATGAGTAATCAGTATGAGTTGACTTATCCCAAAAAAGTACAGATGGGTGATATTTCAATCAGGGAAGGGCTGCAGCATGAAGAGCATTTCATACCAACGGATGCAAAAGTTTATTATGTGGAAGAGTCAATATTAGCCGGGTTTAAACAACTGGAAATTTCTAATTTCGGGAATCCCTACTTTGTCCCCCAGTTCAAAGATTGTGAAGAATTGTTTAAAAGAGTACGCGACAGCCGCAGGCTGTCAAGAGCCGGGATCAATTTCAATGAAATCGAACTGACCGGCGTAACTATAAGGGAAACCGCTATTGATAAAGCAATTGCCGCAAAAAAAGAGGGCTGGGGCCCGGATCGGGTTGGAATGATGGTTTCCACTGATGAAGAACACCATTTTGCCAATTCCGGTTCTACTTTGCCCGAATATTGGCAGGAAGCCCAAAGATCAATTCAAAAATGCAATGATGCGGGCATTAAGATTTTTGGATGTGTAAGTACTATCTGGGGCAGTCCTATTTCAGGTCCAACCAGATTTGAGGATGCATTAGAATTTACAAAACGCTGGCTGAGTATTGGAGCAGATTGTGTGGAACATGCTGATCATGACGGATCTGCTCCACCTGATCAGGTTTATCGTTATTACTCCATGATACTTGACGAACTGCCTAATAAAAAACTCCATGTAGCCCATTTTCACGTAACTCGTGGCTGGGGCCTGGCAAATGTGCTGGCAGCACTGCATGCCGGTATAAATATTCATGAAGGGGTTTTAGGAGGCATTGGCGGGCAGCCGGCCAATTTCATGGATCGTGTTCCAATCATGGGTACTGGTGAATATTATTATAAAGATCCTAATATTGTCGGACTGGTCAGTTTGGAAGATTCTCTGGTGATGATGGATGAGATGGGAATCGAAACCGGCATTGATATAGACCGGGTACTGGCCCTTGGCCGTAAAATGGAAAAAACTATTGGTCGGCGCTTAAGGTCTGAGTCTATTTTAAATGGACGAATTCCCAAAGAACCGCGTGAAGAGTTTAAACGCAAAGGTCTAAAGGAGAAAAAAGCCATACAAAATGAGGCCCCTGACCAGATATATCCTGATGGCTGGTCAGAGCAGATGGAACTGTCCTCAGAAATAACCGGAAAAAAATAAGAACTTTTTTTAATTAAATCAATGTGATAAGGAAAAGAGAAAAAATGGAGCAATCAGAACTAACACAAATTATAAATAAAAATGTATCAATGATCAATTTACCATGCATTGGTATTAAAAAGTTATTAACCCCTTTTGTGCTGATTCATGATAAAATAGCAATTTTTGAAGCAGGTACCACCAATACAGCCGAGTTGCTGCTTGAAGGACTTGAGCAACTCGGCATTTCACCAAAGGATGTAGATTATTTGATTGTATCTCATATCCATCTGGATCATGCTGGCGGGGCTGGTTATCTTGCTCAAAAAATGCCCCAGGCTAAAGTTATGGTCCATGAAAAAGGAGCCCGCCACCTCATAGATCCCAGCCGTCTTATCGCTGCAACCAAAAAGGTTTTTGGCAGCAAAGATGTAATTAAAGAGCATTATGGTGATATTATCCCCATTCCAGAAGAACAGGTTATTGCCCTTGGAGATGGCGATAAAATTGATCTTGGCAATGGCAGGCAGACCAAAATAATTCATACTCCAGGGCATGCCCCCCACCACCTTTGCCTTTATGACCCACTTACCAACGGCATTTTTTCCGGAGAAGCGCTTGGTATTTTGGTAAAAGATCTCAATATGTACTCTCCGAGCACACCAATGCCGGATTTTAATTTATCCCAGAGCATTGATTCAATTTTGCGCCTTTTGGCCTATGATATACAAATTATTTATTTGTCCCATGCCGGATATACAAGACAGGTTCAAGACACCATTTATAAAATAATCGGACAGCTGATCTGCTGGGAAAAAATTATTAAAGATTCTCCTGAAAAAGAGGCTGCTGAAAACCTGAAAGCTTATGTACTGCAAAAGGAGTGGCCACAGTGGAACACAACAGCTTTGGCCAAAGAACATAACCTGGAAGATAATATTAAATGGCTGACCTGGAGAATCGGCGCTGTATTGGCGCCTGGAATTAAAAACTCCTGTAAAAAATCATAAGCTGAAAGCTAATTTTAGGATAATATTTAATGATTATTCAAGAAAACGGCGAAATTGCCGACGGAATTTATAGCCTGGGGTCAACCTGGGCGCCCTTATTCTTAATAGATGGAGAAAATCCAGTGCTGATTGATGCCGGGTTTTCATTTTTAGGTGAAATTTATGCCCGGGAAATAAGAAAAATTACAGGTACCCGCCAACCATCCTGTTTGGTGCTAACGCATGCCCATTTTGATCATTGCGGAGCGGCCGGTGTACTGAAATCCATTTTTCCGAAATTAAAGATAGCTGCCTCAGCCAAAGCAAAAAAAATACTTCAACGCCCCAATGCCGTTAAACTCATCAAACAATTAAATAAGGAAGCAGCAGATGGAGCCCGTGAATCCGGTCTTGATCTTGGTCTTAAGGACTGGCGCTCTTTTGAACCTTTTGAAGTGGATATTACACTGAAAGAAGGTTCAACCATACGCATCTCTGAAAATTGTATATTAAAAGCCCTTGAAACTCCCGGACATACCTGGGATTGCCTGAGCTATTATATTGACCCCCAAAAGGCCTTATTTACAGGAGAAGCTGCTGGTATTGCAGGTCATAACGGCCATATCTATTCAGAGTGGCTCGTTAATTATGACAGTTATTATAAATCCTTAAAAAAACTGAGCCAACTGGATGTAATGGTCCTTGGGCCGGGGCATAATTTTATTTTTACTGAAAAAGACGCCCGGCAATATCTTCAGGCATCCTTAAAAGAATGCGTAAAATATCTGGCCTTAATTGTAAACTGTCTGGCAGAGGAAAATAAAGATTTGCAACAGGTTGCAAATCGGATAAAAAAACTGGAATATGATCAGCAACCAGAGCCCAAACAGACCGAGTCCGCGTATATGCTCAACCTTAAAGCCAGAATTAAAACAGTCCTGCGACGCGTGGAAAAGGAAGAAAAAATGGCCAAAAAATAGACTATTTACCTTGAAAGAGAGGTTTTCTTTTTTCCATAAAGGCGGTCATGGCTTCTGTGAGATCTTCAGACAAAAGAATAGCTGAATTTTTTTGTGCAACATAGGCCAAACCAGGATATACACCATTATCACGCGAATAGTTGATCACATCCTTAACGCCCTGAACAGTTAAAGGCGCACACTCGGCTATCTGTTTTGCCAGCTCAAGGGCTTTGTCATAAAGCTCCTGACGATCCCGGCAAAGCCTGGTAATAAAGCCCATTTGCAAAGCTTCCCTGGCGGTGAAATCTCTGCCGCTAAGCGCCAGCTCTCTGAACCAGCCCTGCCCGATAATAGTCGGCAGGCGCTGCAAGGTGCCTAAATCTGCAATTATGGCTATTCTGGTTTCGCGAATACTGAAAATAGTATCAGCTGCGGCAAATCTTATATCACAGGCACAAAGCAGATCCACACCACCACCGATACAATAACTGTGAGCCGCTGCAATAACCGGTTTGCGACATCTTTCAATCACATTCATGCTCTCTTGCAGTTCAAGAATTTTAAGCCGTAAATTTTCCCTTGCAGCAGTATCTCCTTTGACAAATAAAGAGGCTGTTTCTTTTAAATCCAGTCCCGCAGTAAAACAAGGCCCTTCAGCTTTAATCACAACCACTCGAACAGCCGGATCCTGGTCAAAATCTTTAAACAAACTCACCAATTCACTGAAAAATGAAAATCCCATGGTATTACGTTTTTCAGGCTGGTTAAATGTGAGCCAGGCAATATGATCTTTTTTTTCTACTTTAAAGGGGCTGCTGTCAGTCATTTTT
>JASFBJ010000018.1 GCA_030149585.1 Desulfobacterales bacterium
CGGTGTATCGTCTATTATAGCATCTGGCGCGGGATTTGGCCTGACTTCCTGGGGCGGGCTTTCATTTGTTTGCATAGCTGATTCATCCAGAGGCACTACTCCTTCGGCGATTGCCTTTAACATATCAACCTGTTCTGAAATATCGACATCATTGCTGTTTAATACGTCATTCATCATATTTTGCAAAGTATCAGAGGCCATCAAAAGGATATTGACAATATCAGGTTCAGGAATCATCTTTCGGCTTCTGATTTTGCCCAGAATATTTTCCATCTCATGGGTCAAATCCTTGATATTGGTCAGCCCCATAAATCCAGCGCCTCCCTTGATAGAATGGGCTGCCCGGTAGACCTTGTTTACCAGGTCTTCATCAATATCAGCACCACCAGCCTCAATAGCTAAAAAATCATTTTCTATATCAGCTAAATGCTCAAGGGATTCTTCCAGATACATTTTTAAAGTTTCATCATCCTGAATTGTCATATCCTGCTCCTTATTGAAAATATCCTGATTAACTGCCGGGTTTTATAAAAATTTCAACTATAATTTTATGCTCTTTATGTTCGAAAATATAGCGTTCCTTCCTGACAAAATCCCTGATTTGAATTTTATAGTCGGTTCCACTGGTAATTGAGGGGA
Organism: Desulfobacterales bacterium; assembly: GCA_030149585.1. Lineage (GTDB taxonomy): Bacteria > Desulfobacterota > Desulfobacteria > Desulfobacterales > JASFBJ01 > JASFBJ01. Next base: position 640 of record JASFBJ010000018.1, read on the forward strand.
TGCTCAGTTGAGTTTCAAAGCCTGAATCACAAAATCGGGATTTAATATCACCGCCGACCATATTGCTCAATTCGCCGATTACATCATTGATTTCTTCCTGGCCTTCAATCTCGTTTTCTTCCATTCCAAGCATAGCGACAGTCAGCATGCGGGCGCATTTATCAGTTGAAATAAAATTGAAGCTCCCCATTATTTTACCGGCAAAACTCACAGTGCCTGTAATAGTATTTCCTTCCATCTTAACTTGACAGTCTTTGTCTATCTCTTTTAGATCAATTGAAAGCATTGTTTCAAAAACTTCAGCAATTGCGGTTGTAACAAAAAAATTCAGGTCTAGGCCATTAATATCATCCATATTTTCCAACTCCTTTTGAAAGTCTAAATGCCTTTTGAAAATTAACGATAGAGAATCCTGAAAAAAATAAAATACAACTATCGTTCAAGCTCTTATAGATCTATATCGGCCTAATATTTTCAAACTTTAGAAAAAAAATAAAATATTTGAAATTTTGAAATAGGGTGGCGGAGTTTATTTATTCAATATCTCTCTATTCTCTTGAAAATAAAAAATGTTTTGTTGACAGTAATAGATTTGTAGGTGGTGCTGCTGGATTTACACTGTCTGAATTCCTAAAGAATGCCGGTAATGCTGCTAATTACGTTCACGGAATACCATGGAGCCGGAGCGTATTCCGCCATGTGCGATCGTGCATATGTTATGAAAAACGGTCGAATCACTCTGGAGGGGACAGGTGCCGAACTTATGGAAAATGATCAGGTCAGGGAAGCATTTTTAGGTATTTAGGTTTTTGCGAAAAGATAAGGAACGAGGACAAAATAACTTCCTCAACTATGCATCACAGTTTCAGGCTACCTTTGCCCGATATAAAATCACAAAAATCTTGAAATAGCTCGCTATTCCTGCAACTTTTGTAATTTTAGATCGAACAAACCTAACCTAAATCTGAGCGCCTACTTGTGGAAGTTATTCCGTCCCCGTTCCTAAGCGGGAACTGCTGCACCCATTTCCGGATTGTCGTTATTTCAGTCATTATAACTGTTCTTTGACAATTTATTTTGAATGCAGCGTACCAGATCATAACGGCCTCTTTTTCTCAAAGGCTCCAGCATTTCCGTATAAAACGGTTCTCGATGCCTTATTATAATGCTGAAATTATCCAGAAGTTCCGGGGAAACGTTATCCTCAACAAATGCACTGGTTTTATGAAGTGCATCAACTGCAATAAGACCGATCATTGTTCTAACGCATTTCTCACATTTACCGCAATTAAGGCGATCCTGAACATTTGCCAGACATACCCTTATATTTTGAAGGGCTGCATCCCAATTTGCTACTATCCTGAGTTTGTCTAATCTTGAAAATGCTACACCAGTATGTCTGATTCTCACATCAAAACTTGAATATTCAGGATCCAGCATGGGATGAGACCCGCAGGGGACAAGATTTGGAATATCATAGGAAGAGGCAATATAGACAAGATTGAGTATAGGGGCAAAGGTATGTGCTACAAAAGCAAGAACAGCTCCGAAAAACTTATCCAGCCACAAATCCCGCTCATCGCATAAATGCCTGATATTAGTCAGTACCGGAATCAGCCGTACATCAGCATCTTTAGCTACCGTGTCCATAGCAGCTTTAGCCCGCTCAAAGACATGATTTTTCATCCCCCTTTCAACAACACCGCCAATATCAAATCCATGTACCAGCAGGCAGTCTTTTACAGCACCAGGATGATTTTCAGGATAGGATAAAATATTCATTCTCAATGCCGCAAGGGAATCAATACCGCCGGATAAAAAAAGTCCTGCGTGTCTCTTTTCCTTTGGGTATAACATCTCTTCGGCTGTTTTTACTTCAATATCCAAAGGATTAAACGTGCCTTTGGACCACGTATTCATTAAAGACATCACGGTTATAAGCCCTTCTTTTAAACCAGGGCATACTTCCGCCTCCATTTTAATACGCTTTTCACCAAAATGCATGGCAGGTATAAGACAACCAACCAGAAAGGCATTGGGATTACATAAAATATCCCGGGAAAATGCTTTTTCCGTTTCAATATAAATCTCTTTTTGCGGCAAATCGCAATCTTCCCATTTTACGGTAGCTGCTATACGAACATGTGTTTCACCATGGATCAACCTCATATTAGATATTTGCATAACCTTTTCCTGTGATGGAGCTCCTGTGAATTAAACGCCGGCGCAAACATTCTTCACATAGTTCACAATCTTAGACGCAACATCAACTCCTGTTATGGCTTCCATTCCTCGAAAACCAGGAGCATAATTGACTTCGATTGCATTAACGCCATGTGTTTCACTTAGCATCAAATCTATGCCGGCAATTTCCAGACCGACTGCATCAGCAGCTTGTCTTGCGATTTTTCCCAATTCAGGGGTCAATGACATGGATTCGCCGTTTCCCGTTAAATGAAAATTGGCTCTGAAATCGCCTGGTTTAGGCTTAAGCGCAAGCACTCCAATAATCTCTCTTCCAACCATCAACACTCTGATATCTTTGCGAGCCTTTGTTGGAATAAAACGCTGGACAAGGAGTCCGAAATATTTATCCAGGTGCTTGTGGACTATGGATTCAGAGTCTTTTATATTATTGATAAGGAATATATTTTTACCCTGGCGACCGCTGATTTGCTTGACAACGACAGGGAGTCCGCCTATTCGCTCCACTGCCCTGTAAAAGCCATCCATGGCATTGATAAAAATCGTATCAGGGAAAGGGATTCCAGCCCCGGCAAAAGCCTGGAGCGTAAAAAACTGGTTTCGTGCCAAACGGATTGAATCAATACCATTTACAACAGGTACCCCCAATAAGCTGAATTGTTCTATCAGAGAAAGGCAGGACTCCCCAATGGTAGCGCCCTGCCGCGGTAAAATTACGTCTGGAACTCGCCATGATTTTTTCCCGACAAGAGTAATATCAGCTCCCTCAAATCCAGGCCAAACCCGGTAAGGATGAATCAGGTCAACTCGGTGCCCCTTTTGCTTCCCTGCCTCGATCAGCCGCCTGTTGGGATGATAATGGCGATCCATAACCGTTATGATGCCGATATTTATTCCACCTGTCTCATTCATCTCTTTTTTTTTTAACAGCATGATCCAGCTAATCCTCAATCATCCATTTTGGCATCCATATGCCTATTTGCTTCCCCATACGCTTGCTGTAAAAACTCGCGATCTGTTCTGTCTTATTGCGAACAGCAATTATTTTTGTCGCAATATTATCTTCGCCAATGACTGAAAATATCTTCCTGCCTCCTGTCCTTGCCGTCAGGCCTTCCAGTAGTTTTGTGCCGACACCTAATCCTCTGTATTCAGGTCGAACAGAAGTATAACCACGCTCAAGATGTTCACTTAAATCCAATCCGGATTGTTGATTAACCGCCTTAATATACTCAGGACGGGGGCGTTTCAGACAGGAGTTCCCAATGATTATCCCTGCCTCTTTTACATAGGCGATTAAAAAGGCCTTTTCCAGATTATATCTTATCCATTTATTGCCCACTGAAGCGCCTGCTTCAACCATCCGGCAAATTTCATCCAGATATCCCTGCGGCAGTTCAGATGGTTTGACAAAATAATATTCAAGATTTTGCCCAAGCATATAGACAAAATTCCCATTTTCCCTGGTCCGCATCCGAATAATTTTTTTTACACCATATTTTTTGATATAAAGGAGCATATGGGCTGGATCTTTTAGATCGTACCACAAAGGATAACCAGGCAGATTACTCACCTTGCTATAGGATGTACTCATATTTGCCAAATCCTTAGCACCGAAAAAACTTAATTCATTAAAGCTGTATATTTTCCAGGAGTGTATAATATTGGGGTTTGACACAACCTGTTTCAGCAACTCCTTATTTGATTTTCTGTGATTAAAATCAATGAGATCCACATGATTCCAGATTCCTGATTTGGAAAAACTCAAAAGACACTTCACCAATTGATTTTTCTGTGTTTCAGGAACCTGCCATTTAATCAATTTGATACATGGTTGATGTATAAATTCTTTAGTAGTTGAAGGCCCTGGCATATCAGGAATTGATGCAACAGCCAGATCTATCCCGGAAAATGATCTGGAAATTTTATTGGAGAGGTCATAAATATAGTCTGTTGTTAAAATATCATTTTCGCAAACAAATCCTTTTGCCTCATAGGACTTTGCCTGTTTTATAATTAATTTTGCCACATATTCAGAGGGCATAATTTTAGAATCACGGACAGATAAAACACTAAACGGCAGCACAAGAGAGGGTGCATAATATTTTTTCAGGTCAAATCCGGCAAAGTCCGGTTCTGCTGAATAATCAGGGTGTATGTTGCCTCCAAGTTTGGCTATAAATTCAAATAGTTCTGAATAATTTGTTTTTGGGATAATCTTTTCAATAAATTTTCTATGAGTCTTAATCATTGGAAGATCACCCATAATCGACAAATGCACCTGGGGCAGGTGTTGTTTGCAAAAAGCGGCAATGGTCAGTGCCGCCGATATCTGACTATGGGTGGGAGCAAATATGAGTATCAGTTTTATATCTTGATTTTTCAGTTTTTCGGCAAATTTGTTTCTACATAGAGTTAAAAATGGATTGATGTCCGGGTTTTTTAAAAAAGCATCGGCTTTTTCCACTTGTTGAACTTGCGCCCCATCCCACCCATGCCATTGAATGAAGCAGGGATAATAGGCCATGGAAAATAATTCAAATTGCTTTTTTATATTGCTGATTATTTTGCAATACATGTCCGGCTTATAAAATTTATCTGTTTTGAATATATCTTGAAATTCATCTGCCGACTTGATGATATACCGCCATTTTTCATTGTCTTTTATAAGGTTAGACAGCAAAAATTGGATATCCGAATCAGCATTATTATATTCACCATTTTGCATCCTCTTTTTTATACGACTCAAAAGAACACCGAGTTGTTCAGAAGACATGATTTGTGATTGAAAAAAATCAAGGTTGGCGTCATATTGTTCAAGCCGTACTTTTGAAGCAGCCAGGCAGCCGGCGACCCTTGCAGGGGCCAAAGGTGGGAAAGAAGGGTTGACTAAAGGAGAATTAATCAGTAATATTTTAAATTGCTCTGAACTTTGCATTACCATACTTCAACACCGATTCAAAGGAACAGATTTTAAAAGGGAACTGATTTTAACCCTGTAAAAAAATTGCAATTATAGATAATTTATAAACCTGTGTCAATCTGAAATCAAAAAGTAAATATATCAAAATAATGGTGATGTATTATGAAAATCGCCTTTCTCATGGACAGGCTCGACACTATTGCCCCTGAAAACGAAACCACAAGCATTCTGATGTATGAATGCAATCAAAGGGGGCATACAGTGTATTTTCTCGAACCTCACGATGTCTATATTCGAAAAGATACGGTTGTGGCCAGGATGCGCAATATTACGGTCCCTGCCGGCCTTTCCATGAAGAAATACTGGCGCGCGCTGATCAATTGTTTAAAAAAAGATGAACTGCTTTTTGAATCCATCATTGAATTAGACGCATTATTTCTTAGGAAAAACCCTCCCCTGAATTATCAAGTCATGGAATTTTTATCCCCTGCAAATGAGCATGTATTTATATTGAATAGCACCCAGGGACAAATCCTGGGAAATAGTAAACTCTATACACTCAATTTTCCTGAGATTATACCTGAGACCCATGTATCCAGAGATCCTATCAGACTGAAAAAAATTATAGATGATTTTGGCGGCGCCATGGTCGTCAAACCACTGCAACGGTTTGGTGGGGAAGGTGTGATCAAGGTGAGTACTCGTGATCATGAAAACCTCACATCCCTGATTAACTATTATGTAAGGGCTTATAAGTCTTATCCTGATCGTGAACCGATAATGGTGCAAGAATATTTAAAGGAAGTAAAAACAAAGGGAGATATACGTATTTTAATGCTTAACGGTGAAATTATCGGCGCCATGCGACGAAAATCCAGCACAAATGATTTCAGGGCCAACGTTCACACGGGCGGCAGTGTATATAAACATGATATAACGCCAAAAGAACAAGAAATCTGCATGGCCATCTCCAACAAATTAATACAAGACGGCCTTTATTTTGTTGGTGTTGATATTATTGGTGACAGGCTGGTGGAAATAAACTGTGTAAGTCCCGGCGGCATCCCCCGTATTAATCGCCTCAACAAAGAAAAACTTGAAGTAAAAGTAATTGATTTTATTGAAAAAAAGGTAAGCAGCTAAAGCCATGAACTTATTTAACCATGGAGATCCATACTCTCTTTGCAATCACAAGCTAACAAAACTTTTTTTCAAGAGAAAAAGTTGAAATTGCCCTTTATTATATCATTGCCCCATTGCTCAGCGCTTATCCCTGAAAAAATCCAGCAGAGCATAATGCTTTCAGATGCTCAGATATTGGAATCAGTTGATATTGGAACAAAAGAAATATTTGATTCGCTTCCTGTGGAAATAATCATAAGTGCAGACTATAACCGTTTAACAGTTGATCTGAACAGAAACTATATTAAGTCGGATTCCAGAGGCGTTATTGCACTTGTGGATTACCATGGTAGAAATATTTTTTATCCGGAGAGTATTCCCGATAAGACAGAGACAAAAAACAGAATTGAAAAATACTATAAGCCTTTTCACAGACGATTAACAAGAGCTGTAAACGTCAATAGCATCAAAGCATTATTTGACTGCCATTCACTTAACGAAATCGGCCCTGCAGGAGCTCCGGATGCTGGAAAAAAAAGAAAAGATATCATATTAAGCAATTGCGGAGATAAAAACGGCAATAAAATTTCCGACCGTCCCATTTCCTGTCCAACAAATAAGCTGAATTTAATCAAATCCGTCTTTCTGGATCAAGGTTTTTCTGTTTCACTCAATGAACCATACACCGGCGGATATATCACATCTTATTATGGCCAGAAACTATTGGAAAAAGGTAAATTTGCCGTTCAGATTGAAATCAATCAGGCACTTTATGTCGACGCTCACGGAATCGTGCCGTCACCTCATAAGTTAAATACCGTCAAGATACAAATGCGGCATGCACTCGAAAAAATAGCGAAGATTTAATCCACTAAAGCCGGCAAAATCATATAAAAAAGCATTTCCATGAAAAATATTATAAAAAACTGGTTTGATATTCATGATGATGAACTAAGGTTGTTTATATGGCCGTTTGTTCTGCTTTTTCTGATCCGCAGCGCGGGTATTGTATTTAACAACTTTGCAGAGACCGCTTTTCTCAAGCGGTATGGGGTAGAGTATTTGCCGGTTGTATATATGTTAAACTCCATTATCACATTTGTCATTATGGGGTTGCTGGCGGGAATCATGACAAGGATGGAGGGGATCCGCTTATTCTCATATATTCTTTTCTTCTGCGGCGGATCCGTCGCAGCTCTTCGCCCGATCATCCAATTAAATTTCGATCTTCTCTACCCGCTGCTGTTTATTTTAAAGGCCCAGTATGGAATTCTCCTTGGCCTGTTATTTTGGAACCTGGCCAATGATCTTTTTAATATCCGGCAGTCCAAACGTCTCTTTCCTCTGATCGTTGCAGGGGGTGTTGTTGGAGAAATAATCGGGAGTTTTTGTACTCCGATACTAGGCGCTGCCATTTCCATCGACAACCTGATGCTCGTATATGGCTTTATCATTATGCTGGCCATCATAGCCGTTAACAAAATGCAATTCAATTATTCCACTATTATGACTCCCGACAGAAAACAAAAAAAACCTGGATCACGTCCCCCTCTTATCAAACAGATTCATGATATCCGTGCTCTAATCAAAGAAACCCCGTTGATAACCATATTGATAATTCTAACGCTTATACCCAATATTATAATTCCCATACTTAACTATCAATTTAATTATGCTGTCAGCATTCAGTTTCCCACGGAAACCGGGATGATCGGGTTCTTTGGATATTTCAGAGGCTTTATGAATATCATAAGTCTTCTGCTTCTCCTGTTTATCGGCAAAACATACAGCCGATTGGGCCTGCCGGTTGCATTGATGTTTCACCCCGTAAATTATCTGCTGGTATTCATGGCTTTTCTGTTTCGATTTGACATATTCTCCGCAATGTATGCAAGGCTCTCCACCAATATCATCCGAACTACCTTTAATAAGCCGGTGACCGATATATTGATGGGTATTTTTCCTTCATCCTACCGATCCAAGATCAGACTATTTCTCAGGAGTACCGTTGTACGAATTGCCCTTTTTACCGGCTCTGGATTAATTCTTATTTCTGATGGATGGTTTCATCCAAAATATCTATCCCTGGTTGTAATGCCTTTTGCAGGTGTTTGGATTGCAACAACATTATATCTAAAAAAAAATTATTCAAAAATCTTTTCCGGTCTTTTATCCAAAGACATGATTAACTTGAAGTCCATGGAAGAAAATGATGTAAAGAATCTTTTCAAGGACAAAGAAACTCAGGCCTTATTGGTCGAAACATTTCTATCAACACGTAATGAAGATTCATTATGGTATGCCCGGCTGCTGAAATCCCTTTCAATCGAAAATTTGGATGCTCACATTTTATCTATTATTAAGAATCAGAATGATAAAACCAAAATCGGTCTACTGGAATTGATTTCAGAAGAGGCAGGAGATGATGCGATTCAAATAATTACAGAAATGGCGGATATCGAAAACCAGGACTTATTTGTCGCAATCGTATATACACTGAAACGGATGCATTCAGATGTATGTATAATATTTTCTGAAAAAATGGTGGGAACAGACTGGTATCCGGAAGCCAGAGCATATGCCTCATCATGCTTATATGGAAGTGAGCCGGATAAATACCGTGAAATTATTATTTCCTGGTTAAACTCTAATAACAACGAGGAGAAAAAAACCGGTGTGGTTGCTGCCGGCGAGTCCGGAGATAAAACTCATATTAAACGCCTGAAAGCCATCCTTGCCTCAGAAGAAGATAGTAAATTGATTAGCAGTATTATAAAGGCGCTTTATCTTCTCAAGGTAGAAGGAATGAATAATCTTGCAATGCCTTATCTTTCTCATAACAAAGAACCCGTTCGCCTGGCAGCACTTGATGCCATACGGATTATTGATGATCAAACATTACAAAGCGTGATAACATTATTAGCTGACCATTCAAATCTTATCCGGAAAAAGGCAAAAGAGAAAATACAAATCGCCTCTTATCATAATGGCAAGCTTTTGATAGAATCACTGAAAATCCCTAATAAAAATCTCCGAGATAATATATCCAGTCTCCTGGAAACTCTTGCTATAAAAAAACTTGATACATTTTTATTTGTACAGAACCAGGTAGAAAAAAGTTATGTTAACCTTCAAATGATAGAAACACTAATAGCTTTTAAAGAGACAACGGGAAGAAAACTGTTGAAAGAACATCTTGAATTTAAAACCCATGAGAATATCGAAACTCTTTTCCGAGTTCTATCCATCCAGGATACAAGTGGCCAGATACGGATTGTGTTTAGAAGCCTTTTTTCACAAAATGACCGACAAAAAGCCAATGCACTGGAGGCACTTGATAGTATTTTGAAACCTTCAGTTTTAAAACTGATCATGCCGCTGGTGGATGGCACTTCTCCGTCAAAAGCACTTGAGATCGGCAGAAAAAAATTTGATTTACCTGACTTTAAATCAGAACTCAGTCAATTATTTCTTTTTCTGCTGAAAGGAGAATGCTGGGTCAGTATCGTCACTGTGCTGTATTGTCTCCAGGAGGAGGGCGCAGAAATAATTGATCTGGAAATAGTTCATGAGTTGACAAGGTATGCTAATCCTATTATTCGCAAAGAGGCCAAACACCTGCTGAATTTTAAGCAAAACCCTGTTAGCAAGGAGAAAAATATGGAATCTGCATTGTTGACTAGTGAAATAATACTACACCTTAAGAAAATCGATATTTTCAAAAAACTGTCGGTCAATGAACTGGCAGAGATTGCAACGATTACGAAAAAGGTGGTTTATCCTCCTGGTAAAATCGTTTTTAATGAAGGAGATACAGCTGAAACCATCTACCTGATCATCCAAGGAGAACTATCCGTGTTTAAAAACGAAATAGAGATGATGGGCAAGCTGGTTTCAGGTGATAGCTTTGGCACTATGGCTCTTCTTCTGGATGACGTCAGGCTGCTCACGGCCCGCACTGAAACAGCATCACAGCTCTTGGTCATTCATAAACAGGATTTCCAGGAAATCGTCAGAGAATACCCTCAAATTGCCCTTGAAATTTCAAAAGTAATGGCAGAAAATTTTCAGAGACTGGTTGAAAAGGTAGCAGGCATGAAATGTACTGTTGGCGAGAGTGTGATTAAATGAAAAATTTTTTGAAAATCAAACATTCCACACTTATTGCAATAACTATTTCAATAGTTTTTTGTCTTTCATGCAAAGGAGAAAATGAAACCGATATTCTCAAAATCGGCCTTGCGGAAGAGCCCCGAACCCTGAACGTCTGGCTTGCCAGCGATGCAAATTCAAAAAAAATTCTATCCCAGATTTATCAACCCCTCTATATGTCCGAACCAGCTACACAAAAGCTCATTCCCTGGCTGGCAAAAGAACACCCTGTCTATAATCCTGAGACAATTTCTTACACTGTAACATTAAGAAAAGCCAAATGGAGTGATGGTACGGATTTGACATCAAAGGATGTGGTATTTACAGCTAATATCATCAAAGATTTCAGGGTGCCTTTATTTGCATCCAAATGGGATTTTGTCAAAAAGGTCGAAATAATCGATAAACAAACCGTCCGGTTTTATTTAACAAAACCAATGGCTATTTTTCTGACCCGAACCCTGACAGGCCCTGTAGTCCAGAAAAAAGAGTGGGAAAAAATCGTACAAATTGCAAAAAAAAAAGAAAAACCTCTAAAAACACTGCTGAATCATAAAATCGAAAAACCCGTTGGAAGCGGACCTTTTGTTTTAAAAGAGTGGCGAAAGGGATCATATCTTTATCTAAAAAAAAACACGTATTTTTTCGGGGAAGGTATTATAATAAGTGGGTTTAAACTGGGGCCTTTCCTGGATGCCATTATTTTCAAAATTTTCGGGACATCTGACGTGGCCATTCTGGCATTGAAAAAAGGGACAATTGATATGTTCTGGAAAGGAATTCAGCCAGGTTACCTTGCAGACCTTCAACAAAACAGTGATATCCGGATTTTTTTCAGTGAAAAAAGCGCGCTGTATTTCATGGGCTTTAATCTGAGAAAACCACCGTTCAATGATATTAACCTCAGGCGTGCCGCTGCGGCAGTGATTGACAGGAATTTTATCGTCTCCAGAATTCTCCAGAATTATGGCACAAAATTATTCTCCATTGTGCCATTAGAAAACAAATTCTGGTGCTGTCAGGATGTTGATCATTATTGCGAAAGTCATCCAAGGGACAAACGTATTTTACTGGCTTATAAGACACTTCGCAACGCAGGGTATACATGGAAGATATCTCCTGTGGATTTGGATGGCAATATTGTTGAGGGAAAAGGCATCAGGACGCCGAACGGAAAGCCAATGGAAAGATTTACCATATTAACCCCGCCTGCTGATTATGACCCTCATCGCGCGATGAGCGGTATGATTATTCAGGAATGGTTCAGGGATTTGGGTATTCCCGCGTATTCAAGACCCATGTCTTTTGGTTCGCTGCTTCAAACCGTTAAGACAAAACATAATTTTGAAGCATTTATACTGGGTTATGGAAAACTTTCTCTTGATCCGGATTATGTAAGAATTTTTTTCCACTCCAAGAATGACAAACCAAGGGGCTGGAACATGAGCGGCTATCGAAATCCATGTTTTGACCGGCTGGCCGATCAATCAAAAACCACCATAGACCCGAACCAGCGAAAAAAACTTTTATTTAAGATGCAAAAGATGATATCAAGGGATTTACCCTATATTCCCTTATATACGCCAAAATTAATCGAAGCAGTTCGAAAAGGAAAATTTACAGGCTGGGTGGAAATGCAAAATGGTATTGGAAATATCTGGTCATTTTGCATGCTGAAACCTGATCATCACACAAAAAAGTCATTTTGACATGGAATTAAGAAAATACCTTTTTCGCAGACTAATTGAGATCACGATTATCTTTTTTGTTATTATGACGATTCTGTTTTTACTGTTTCGCCTTGCCCCTGGGGATCCTGTATCAAGAATGGTCGATCCCAGCATGACGCCGGAAGATGCCAGACACCTCATTTCCCAGCTTGGCCTGGATCAGCCCTTATACCAACAATATATTATTTATCTAAGAAATTTTTTCAGCGGTGATTTCGGGGTTTCATTTCATTATGGAACGTCTGTAATGGGAATTATTTGGGACCGTCTTCCAAACACCGCTATTCTCTTCACCACATCAATTATCCTGTCCGCCTTTGTTGGAATATTTTTAGGAAAAATCGCCTCGTGGCACAAGGATAAAAAAATCGATACCTGGTTAACCCTTGGTGCCCTTATCTGCCATACGCTTTTTCTTCCATGGCTGGCACTTATAATGATATGGTTTTTTGCCTACAAAATCGGATGGTTTCCCCTGAACGGCATCCTGTCCCCTGAAATATGGATACAAACAGATGCATGTTTTTTTTCTAAACTGATTGATGTTCTCCATCATTTGATTCTACCTCTGGCAACACTTTTTTTAATACACTTCGGAAGCTACCTGCTGATCATGCGCAGCAGTATGCTGGATACACTGAAGGAGGATTATATTACTACCGCCAGAGCCAAAGGACTTAAAGAAAAAATTATACGTAATCACCATGCAGCACCAAATGCAGCACTTCCTGTGGTCACCAGCATAGCGCTGAGTCTGGCCTTTTCTATTAACGGCGGCGCCCTGACCGAGACCGTATTCTCCTGGCCGGGAATAGGGCGGGAACTGGTTTTTGCGGTTAGCAATAATGATTATCCCCTTGCCCAGGCTTCCTTTTTGCTTATTGCTGCTGTTGTTCTTCTATCCAATTTTTTGGTGGATATTCTATACGCATACCTTGACCCGAGAATCAGGTACTGACAGGAGCATTTATGGTAACTAATACATCAGATTCAATGGCCGGCGCGTTGGATATGCTTCCCAAAAAGCGTCAAAAAATAAGCGCCTTTAATGAAAAATGGTTGATTTTTAAAGAAAATTTTATAGGCAGAGCAGGTTTAATCCTTTTGAGCCTTTTTGCTTTAATGGCCCTTTTAAGTTTTATACCGCCCTTGATAGATCCGATGTATCACCCAATGACCGGTGTAGATCCAAAAATTTCCTGTTCGGTCGGGCCCAGTATTCACCATTGGCTTGGAACAGATTTTATTGGAAGGGATATCCTGTCCCAGCTTCTGGCCGGTGCTAAAATTGCTTTCATGGTTGGAATCTCATCCGCTTTTATCAGTATTGTTTTGGGAACCTCGATTGGAATGATTGCAGGATACTTTGGTAGATATATTGACGCAATACTTATGCGCCTTGCAGATATTATCATGGTAATGCCGACACTATTAGTTGTATTAATTTTTTCTTCACTATTCGGTCAATTAAATATCTGGACGATTGTTTTGGTTATCGCACTTTTTCGGTGGCCGGGTGTTTCCCGAGTCATTAGAGCACAAACTTTGACTTTAAAACAAAGACCCTTTATTGAAGCCGCAAAACTCGCAGGTGCCTCACCAATAAGAATTATTTTACGGCACATCATGCCCAATGTGCTGCCTCTTTCTCTGCTTTATATGACGTTTCGAGTAAGCTCGGCCATCATTATTGAAGCTGCTCTGGCATTTCTCGGGTTTGGTGATCCCAGCTCCGTTAGCTGGGGAATGATGCTTCAATGGGTATGGAAAACCGGTCATATGTTTCAGGCACCATACTGGCTTTTGCCACCGGGAATATGTATTTCCCTGATTACCCTTTCATTTTATATGGTGGGTCGGGCCATGGATGAAGTACTTGATCCAAGACTGAGAAAAGAGGACGATTAATAATATCATGACACTTCTGGAAGTAAAAGATTTGAGTGTGGTATATCAGACGCGAAAGGGTTTTATAACTGCTCTTAATAATATATCTTTTGAGCTGAACAGGGGCAATACCCTTGGTCTTGTTGGCGAATCCGGATGCGGAAAATCAACCCTTGGCATGGCGCTTATGAGACTTTTGCCTGGGAATGCATCCATTATAAAAGGAAATCTTTTTTTTGAGAATCAAGATCTGTTAAAATTGACGGATGATGAAATAAGACAAATACGATGGAAAAAAATTTCGATGATTTTCCAGGCAGCCATGAATGCATTAAATCCGGTACATCGTGTGGCCGACCAAATAATGGAAGCCATCACTACTCATAATTCAAGTCTTTTGCGTGAATCTGCGATTAAACAGACTGAAAAACTTTTCGATCTTGTCAACATACCAAAAAGACGCATGACGGAATACCCCCATCAATACAGCGGGGGAATGAAACAAAGGGCTGTTATTGCAATGGCCCTGGCCTGCCGGCCGTCACTTATCATTGCTGATGAGCCCACCACTGCTCTGGATGTTATTTTACAAAGTCAAATTCTTGAAAGCATTAAACTATTTCAGAAAAAGCTTAATTTAGCTATTTTATTTATTTCCCACGACATTGCTGTTGTTGCAGATATTTGTCATGATATCTGCGTGATGTATGCAGGCGAGCTGATCGAATACGGCGCCAAGGAAAAAGTTCTTGGAGCGCCGGTGCATCCATATACCAAAACCCTGATCTCATCATACCTGACATTGATAAGAGATTTGCGTCCGCTTAAACCGGTTCAGGATTCAACAACAAGCCATATTTCTAACCCGGATTTATGCTGTTTTTTAAATTATTGCCCAAATTCTGAAAAGATTTGCAGAAACCAGAAGCCGGTCTGGGTAGAACTGGCTCCTGATCACAGGGTTTTTTGTTTACTTGCTAATAAAATCTATAATGGATAAAAATGAAAACCACCACCAAGCTGATTGTCGAACTTGATCATATCCGCAAAGTTTACCGGTCAAAACAGACTTTTTTCAGAAGCGATCAAAAAAAAATCATTGCACTGGAATGTCTTAGCATGAAGATAAAAAGGGGTGAAATACTAGGACTTGTAGGTGAAAGCGGGAGCGGAAAGACAACCATAGGCCGTCTGATTGTTAAGCTCGAAAATCCAGACACCGGTAAAATATACCTGGATGACAAAGATATATCTCTTCTTAAGAGGAATTCCTTAAAAAACTTTCGGTCAAGACTTCAGATGATTTTTCAGGACCCGTACCAGTCTCTCAATCCCCAGTTATCTGTTTTTGATACTGTTGTAGAACCTCTTATTATACACAAGATTGGTGATTCAACGTCAAGGCAAAAGCAGGTAAACCAGAGTCTTGAGCTTGTTGACCTTAAGCCTCCTGCTGATTTTCTCGATAGTTACCCTCATCAACTCAGCGGCGGCCAAAGACAACGTGTGGCCATTGCCAGGGCCATAGTCCTTAAACCTGAGTTCATAGTTGCCGACGAGCCAACATCCATGCTTGACGCAACGGTTCAACTCCAAATTTTCGACATTTTGCTGGAGCTTAAAAATAAACTGAACATAACTATCTTATTTATTACCCATTCCATTACTGCAGCCCGATATCTTTGTGACCGTATTGCAGTGATTTATAGGGGGCATCTCATGGAACAGGGACCTGCGCAAGATGTTATGACAAATCCCAAACATCCATATACAAAAGCATTGATTGATGCCCATCCAAAATTCGGTTATGCAAATAAAAAGCAATATAAAACACTTCTGAAAACACAGCGCGAACCAGTTAATGGGGAATGCTGCCCTTTTTTCATAAGGTGTGAAATTGCCAAAATGGGTGTATGCGATATTAAAACACCTGAACTGAAAAAAAAGCACAACCATCATTCAGTTGCCTGTTTTTTTTCATGATATTGCACTACCGCCAAAAATTACCTTTCTACTGCTCTTACGGAATTTTATGTCATTATAGATATCATAATGGAGAAAATGCCAACAAATAAATAGGCGTTGATCAAGATTAACACAGGGAATATATGCACGCTGAAAAGAAATATATGATTTTTTGAGTCGGAGTTTTTAATTTCACTTTGAATTTGCGGTTTATTGTTAGAGTTGGACTGGTTTTTCGATTTAGTGGGTTATTGCCATGAGAATTATTAAAATTACCTGAAAATATTTGACATTTTAGTTGCGTTTAGCTTATTCTTTGCTGGTTTTTTTTTGGTTTGTTTTGATAGAAATTCTTCCCATGGAATAAAGACCGGGGCAAAAACGTGGGATCCGTCCCCTGGAATTCCCTGTTCAAAGGCGAGCCCAAGCTCAAGAAAGGGAGATGATGCATGAAAAAAAAATACATCATGGTTTTAATCGACGGCGGTGAAAATTCCGGCGTTGAGTTCAAACTTGACGGCATCCGGCCCGAACAGCTTGCCAAAGAAGTTGTTGCCCTTGCGAACCTCAAAGGCGGATATATTTTCATAGGGGTGGCGGATGACAAAACCATTGCCGGCATTACCAGAACCAACCTGGGAGAATGGGTGGCTGATACGGTTTTCGGAAGATATGTCCACCCTGTGATCCTGCCCTATTACGAAGAAGTGCTGATGAATTCAGGTAAGCGGGTTGCCGTTATCACCATAGGACAGGAAGTCTTAAAAACCCTATGTAGTCAGGGCAAATGGTAGAGAAACAGCTTATATTCGCATTGGCGCAATTTCCCGTCCTGCCACACGGGAACAACTTTTGATGCTGGGATCGTCCAGTAGTGCGGTGCATTCAGAAATTATGCCTGTTAACCGCACCAGCTTCGAGTCACTGGATAAGGCTCGCCTGAAAAACTACCTTCGGGATATACTCAAGGATTCTGAAGTGCCTGAGACCAGAAAATCCTGGATCGTACGCTTGAAAGCCCTTGGTTTTATGACCGACGGCATTACGGAAGATCCTGTTTGTACCATCGCCGGGATGAACCTGTTTGGAATAAAACCCCGGCAGACGCTCAAGCAGTCCGGGGTCAACTCATGTTTTTCGATGCTTTGGGCAAGGAGTATCAGGCGTTGCTTGATAAAGTGCTTGATGCGCCTCTGGTGGGTCGTTTTCAAGTGGGTAACTCTGGAAAACCCCGACAGCGACTATCAGGCACTGGCTTATAAAATTCGGGTCAGCCAGGCAACAGTAAAACGCCATATCCAGAAACTCAAACGGGCAGGAATTTTGTTGCGCAAAGGCTCCCGGAAAACAGGCCACTGGGAGGTGATCGGTTGACCTGAATCATTGAAAGGCTGTGGCTCAATGAGATTTTATGATCCATATGGCATGTTTTAATAACACATTCTTTTATTTCTATAAATTCAAACTACGATCCAGGCTGCGATACTGAATCGCCTCTGAAATATGCTCTGTCTCAATTTGAGGGGCCTTTTCAAGATCCGCTATGGTGCGGCTGATTTTTAATACCCGGTTATAAGCTCTTGCTGAAAGCCCCAGCTTCTTGATGGCTGTTTCAAGTAAATTTGCAGCTGGTTTATCAATCCGGCAATGCTGACGAATATGCCGGCTTTTCATTTGAGCGTTATTATAGATTTTTGCCCTTTTAAACCTTTTGGTTTGCAAATCACGAGCCTTTATAACCCGCTGCCGGATATTTTTTGATGATTCAGCCGGGTTATCTTCCATGAGCTCTTTATAAGGAACAGCCGGAACCTCCACCTGAATATCGATTCTGTCCAGAAGTGGCCCGGAAATTTTGGAGCGATAACGCTGGATCTGCTGATTAGTGCAAGTGCACTCATGTTTTGGATCCGTTAAATAGCCGCAGGGACAAGGATTCATGGCAGCTATCAGCATAAATGCGGCTGGATAGGTGATAGTGGAAGCAGCCCGGGCAATAGTTACCTCTAAATCCTCCATTGGCTGGCGAAGAACTTCCAGTACATTTTTTTTATATTCAGGCAACTCATCCAGAAAAAGAACTCCATTATGGGCAAGACTGACCTCTCCTGGTCCTGGAATGCGGCCTCCGCCGATAAGGCCGGCATCTGAAATCGTATGATGGGGAGCTCTGAAAACACGCTGGGTAATCAGGGCCTGCTCCCTGGTCAAACGGCCCATAACGCTGAATATTTTTGTGATTTCAATGGCCTCGTCAAAGGTGAGGGGCGGTAAAATTGTTGAAAGACGCTTGGCCAGCATGGTTTTGCCGGAGCCAGGAGGTCCTACCATAAGCAAATTATGCCCTCCTGCAGCCGCCACTTCAAGGGCCCTTTTGACATGTTCTTGTCCCTTGACTTCGGAAAAATCAAGATCTGTTTCACAGGCAGCTTCAAAAAGAGACGCAACATCCACAGTTTCCGGCGAAATCTGAGTAAAACCTCGAAAAAAATCAACCACCTGAGACAGGGTTTTAACCGCGAAAACATCTATTCCTTCAACCACTGAAGCTTCAAGCCGATTATCCCAGGGAACAAGAATTCCGCTGAAACCAGCCTTTTTGGCAGCTAAAGCCATTGGCAGTGAACCATTTACAGGTTTTACCCTTCCATCTAAAGAGAGCTCTCCAAGAACAAGATATTTTTTTAGAATTGACTGGGGAATAATCTGGGTGGCGGATAAAAGCCCCAGCGCTATGGGCAGATCAAAACCAGTTCCCTCTTTTTTAATGCCCGCTGGTGCCAGGTTAACGGTAATCCGATCATCCGGAAAATGGTAGCCCGAGTTGGTGATGGCTGATTTTACCCTTTCCCTGCTCTCTCTGACCGAAACTTCCGGCAAACCGACCGTGGTAAAGGCGGGCAATCCTCTGATTATATCCACCTCAACCTCTACCAGGTATGCGTCAATCCCAACCACGGCGCTGCTCAAACCCTTTGCCAGCAAAATTTACCTCCCTTTTGTTTTCAAAAAATTTAATTAAACATATTTACCTTATATTTACAAACCATAGGTTTTCAGATAATCAATTTAGAAAGAATAATTTTTGAATAACTGCGAATATTTCTAAGCCGGGAAGGCTAAAATCAGGGAGACTAAAAAATGCATATTGGTATATTAAAAGAGATTAAAATTGAAGAAAACAGGGTGGCAATGACTCCTGCCGGTGTTGAAGTTATGTGCGAAAACGGCCATACTGTTCTGGTTGAAAAAAATGCCGGCGTTGGCAGTGGTTTTGATAATCAGGCCTTTATAAAAAGCGGGGCTGAAATTATAAACACCCCGGAAGAAATCTATGACCGGGCCAAAATGATAATGCATGTTAAAGAGCCCCTGGCGTCTGAATATGATTTGATTAAGCCGGATCAAATTATTTTCACCTATCTTCATCTGGCCGCCGCTGAAAAGCTCACCAGAGCCTTGATTAAAAGCAGAGCTGTATGTATTGCCTATGAAACAATTCAAAAAAAAGACGGGACATTGCCCCTGCTTACGCCCATGAGTGAAGTGGCCGGCAGAATGGCGGTTCAGCAGGGGGCAAGGTTTCTTGAAACAGCCGAAGGCGGCCAGGGCGTTTTACTGGGAGGAGTTCCAGGGGTTGAGCCGGGAATTATTTTAGTTATCGGCGGCGGCGTGGTGGGCACCAATGCGGCCAGGATTGCCTGCGGCATGGGAGCAAGGGTTTATCTGCTGGATATGAATCTGGATCGTCTGCGTTATCTTGATGATGTAATGCCCGGCAACTGCACTTTATTGATTTCCGGGCCAGCAATAATCCGCAAAAAGATCAAAGAGGCAGACGTTGTTATAGGCGCAGTATTAATTCCAGGAGCTAAAGCACCAAGGCTTATTACCCGCGATATGCTAAGCACTATGAAACAGGGAGCTGTTATAGTAGATGTGGCCATTGATCAGGGGGGCTGTTTTGAGACATCCCGGCCCACAACCCATGCTGAGCCAACCTATATTGTTGACGGCATTATCCACTACTGTGTGGCAAATATGCCAGGAGCTGTTCCCAAAACATCTACAATGGCTCTTACCAATGCTACATTGCCCTATGCTGTTGAAATCGCAAATAAGGGGTGGAAAAATGCATTTATGGAGAACCATGAAATAAAACTCGGGGCAAATGTTATTCGAGGGAAGCTCACCAGCCAGGGCGCGGCCAAAGCTTTTGGCCTTGAATATGTTAATATTGATGATTTGCTTTATTGACTTGTAAAATAAAACTCTTTAGAATTTAGAGTTTAGGAACGAGGACGAAACAACTTCCACAAGTAGGCGCACAGATTTAGGTCAGGTTCGGAGTCTCGCAGGCTCG
>JASFBJ010000159.1 GCA_030149585.1 Desulfobacterales bacterium
AGTTCATCAAGAGCTGTTTCATCTTCTTTGGCTTTCTCTAAAATATTATCATCAGGTTCTTGTTTATCGGTTTGCGAAGGCTCTTCTTCAAGTTCTAATTCCAGCTCCAGATCTTCAAGTTCATCAAGAGCTGTTTCATCTTCTTTGGCTTCTTCTAAAATATTATCATCAGGTTCTTGTTTATCGGTTTGCGAAGGTTCTTCTTCAAATTCTAATCCCAGGTTTAGATCTTCCAGCTCATCAGGAATTATTTCATCCTCTTTGGCTTCTGTTGAAATCTTATCGTCGTTTTCTTCGGTTAGGGTACCGTCAATATCAAGTTCGAGACTTGTCAAATCCTCATCCAATGACAGGTTGTCATCATCAAAATCCGGCAAATCAAGTTCCGTTGCTTCTGGAGTTTCTTCATTATCCAAATTATTCAGATCTTTTTGAATTTCATCTTTCTTTTCTTCATCTTCAACGGCAGGAGAATCTTCTATGTCAAACCCCAAACTGTCCAGATCTTCGTTCAATGGCAAGCTTCTGTCTTCCAGCTCAGAATCCTCAACTTGAGATAAATCCTCAGTCGTTAAATTTTGTTCTTTCTCAAATTCTGTTTCTTGAAAATCCTGTTCAACAATCGCCTCTTGTATACTTTCTGCAGATGGCTCTGCTTCATCGGCTAATTGCAATGGATAGGCTAAAAAAATATTGCGACATTGCGAGCATCTAACTTTGGAACCGGTTGAATTTAAAAGATTTTCATCAAGATTGTAACTGGTGTTACACTTATTACAGGTGATAATCATGGCACACCTTTTATTAGTTATTGTTTTAGATGGTATAATCCTGCTAAATTTCTATAATTTTCAGCATGGTCCAGGCCGTAACCTACAAGAAACCCTTGTTTGGTTTTATGACAGGCATAGTCTACCTTAATGTCAATTTTACGACGCTCTTTTTTGTCAATAAACGCGCAAATTTTGATGGTTTTTGGATTAAATGATTTTAAATGGTCAACGATATAATCAAGTGTTAATCCGGTATCTACAATATCTTCCACAATCAGAACATGTTTATTTTCTATATCAAGCGAAATATCCTGGATCAAGCTGATTTTTTGAGATGATGTGGTTCCTGAACCATAGCTGGCAACACGCATAAAATCAATTTTTATGCTATCGAGGTTCAAATGCCGCATCAAATCAGCTAAAAATACAAAAGCGCCTTTTAAAATTCCAATTAAAATTAGATCATGGGCCTGATAGTCGATTGAAATCTGATGAGCCAGGCTTAAAACCTTATTTTCAATCTCTTTTTTATCTAAAACAGGAATTAATTCAGACATATTATATAGTTAACCGAGCATTTCAGCTTAAAAAAAATGACAAATTAGCATACAGTTGGAATTTTGTTTAAGTTACAGCGCGTTAGATTAGTGCATAGCCAAATATAAAATTATCTTTATGTCAAATAAATTTAATATGCAAGCTTCAATATGCTAATCATAGTATAAAGGGTCATTAATAATCCAGCTAAACAGATAATTTATTATCAAACAGAGTTATATATTTAAAATTATCTAAATTTTGAATTATAATAATACGCATTCAATAATTGTGCCGGTTTTCGTTCAAGCACTGTTGAACTTTGGCTAAATCCTGTTTGTTCTGATATTGAATCGATAAAATTGAAAATAATTTCAGTTGGATTTATAACTACAGTCCTGTATCAGCCAACTTTTTAATGAGTTCCTCTTGTTCAGGGGTTAGAGTTTTAGGAATTTTTATATCAATATTAACATAAAGATCGCCTGTGGCGTCACCTTTTATTTGAGGTAATCCAAGCCCGCCAAGACGCATTTTTGTTTTTGGCTTAGTCCCTGGTGGTACTTTCAAATTAAGTGATTTTCCTTCAATAGTCGGGACTTCCAGAGTCGTCCCCAGGATGGCCTCGGTCAGCCGAATTTCACGAAGCTGATATAGATCATTACCCTTATTACTAAAAATTGCATCAGCAATGATTTTGGCCTGAATATAAAGATCTCCGGCCGGCCCCCCATAGGGACTTGGGGCGCCCTTACCGGCCAGACGCAGCTTTTTCCCGTTAGTCATGCCTTTGGGGATTTTAACCGTAATATTTTCATTACGCCCCTGATTCTGGAAAGTAATGGTTTTACTGGTTCCTTTTGCTACTTCCTGCAATGTTAAGGGCAATTCATACATTAGATCAGATCCCTTAACCTGAGCCTGTGATCCGGCACCGGCACCGGCTCCAAAAGGTGACTGCCCGCCAAAAGAAAACCCACCCCTTCTCTTTCCTGATTTAAAACCGCCACCGCTAAAGCCAAATTCTTTTAAAATATCTCCGAATTTGAAATTTTTAAAAATATCTTCTTGTGAATAACGCTGGTGAAATCCAGTGGAGCCAAAGGTGTCATATTGCTGCCTCTTTTCTTTATCACTTAATACTGCATAGGCCTCGCTAATTTGTTTAAATTTTTCTTCAGCTGCTTTATTGCCTTCGGTATGATCTGGATGATATTTCATGGCAAGTTTGCGGTAGGCTTTTTTTATATCGCTATCTGAAGAATTTTTGTTTACTCCAAGAATTTTATAATAATCTGTTTCCGACATATATTTTACTCCAGTAATAATTTGAAATGGATGAAAAGAGGTGTTTCTATAATCAGAAAACTACTTTTTCATTTTTTAATAATAAAGATTTTTTAATCTAAGTCAAGGCCGACATATTTTATTAAGTGTTATAAAATTGACATAATATGGTCATTTTTTGTTCTCAGGTTTTCAGGGGTTCTTCGTTTAATCAGCCCTGCATTTAACAACGGGGTTATGATTTACTCATTGGAAAAAAAGAGTATTTATGATTTACTGCAAATTATTATTTAAGGTTTGCACAAAAATAAGGGTCACGGAAAGAAATAAATCCACAAAATTGCGCTGGATAAGGAATAATATATATGAAGACCAAAGTTGTCTTAAAAGATGCCAAAAAAAAATTTACCCTTGATCAGGATAAAATTCTGGCACCTCAGGAAACAGTTAAGCGTTTCAAACAAAAACTTCATGAGCTGAATTTAGATATTCTGGATCAAACCATTAGGATTGATAACGGCCGGCTCGACATTCCAGTCTATTTCAGTGAATGCGGTAAAGATGCCCTTAAGGTTATTAAAACAAAAAAACAGATGGGCAAAGGCGCTACACCGGCTCAGGCTGAGGCAAGTGCGGTTATGGAACTGGCCGAACGTTATAGTTTTTTCAGCTTTTATCAAAATTCGGCAAATTTTGTGGAAGACACCTGGCAAAATCTCAAAGACCAGGCAATTCCCCTTGAATTAATAGCTAAATCAGTTCATGACACTTCTGATGAGCTTGGGCCCGCAAAAAAAATATTTGCCGAGCTTCCATTAAAATGGTGCCCTGCTTATAACTTAACAGCCCAAAAAGAGCTGTTAATCCCAATGAACTGGTTTTATACCATCAATGAATTTAACGGGCCTTCGGCAGGTAATTGTCAGGAAGAGGCATTATCTCAAGGTATATGTGAAATTGTCGAACGTCATGTTTCCGCGCTGGTAAGCCAGAACAGACTTAAAGTTCCGACAATTCGACCGGAATCAGCCAAAGATCCCATGGTCAAAAATATGCTTCAAAAATATCATCAGGCCGGGATCAAACTTTTTCTTTCCGACTTTTCCCTGGATACCGGGATTCCAACAGTAGGGATTTTAGCATATGATCCAAACACATTTCCCGCCAAAAGTGAAATAATCTGGACTGCCGGCACCACCCCTGATCCTGAAAAAGCCTTGAGCCGGGCTCTTACTGAAACTGCCCAATTAGCCGGTGATTTTAACAGCGGCTCAAATTATCTGGCAAGTGGCTTGCCGAAATTTACTAATCTGAAAGATGCGGATTTTTTGACCCACCCCGATAAAATGGTTGATCTGGCGAGCTTGCCGAATCTTTCAAACAGCAATATAAAAAATGAAGTAGAAAATTTAATTAGCGTCCTGAATCAGCAAAGCATGGAGGTCATTATTGTCAATACCACGCATCCTTTGCTGCAAGTTCCGTCCTTTTATACTATTATCCCGGGGACATATTTCAAAGAAAGGGCATTAGGAACCAGTGTGGCCATGTTTAGTGCCAAAATCATTACTGAAACTCAGACTCCTGAAAAAGCAATTGGGGAACTGCGCAAAATAGAGAAATTATTATCGGCAAAATACTATTTGCAATTCTACCAGGGGACTTGCCATCTTGCTTTAAATAACCCTGCCGATGCCCTTTGTTATTTCCAAAAAGCTCTTGATCTTGAGCCTGCTGCTGAAGACCTGCCCAGTATTTACTCTTATCTGGGTATCTGTTTTAAAGAAATGGGAGAATATCACAGGGCTCTTGAAATGCTTGAACAGGGGGAGCAATATGATTCGGAACGGACTGATATCTATAATCTAATGGGATTTTGTTATTTTATGCTAAAAGACCATGAAAGGGCTATCAGGTGTTTTAAAAAAGTAATTAAGCTGGATCCATCTTCAGGCATTGATTATGCCAATCTGGCATCAAATTATCGGGACATTGGTAATAAAGCCAAGGCTATCCACTATTACCAGACAGCTTTGGAAATTGATCCTGATATTCAATTTGCAACAGACAATCTTGCAAAATTGCTAAGCTAAAAAAGCTCTGAGCGTTATTTTTTTACCAATGACCTATCCCCTTAGCAGCAGCTCTTCCGCTAAGTCCTGGTAGTCAATAGCCCCATAGCTGCTGCGCCGGAAAAAAACAACTGGTTTACCTTTATCGGAACTCTCGGCAATGGTAGTGTTAATTCTGATTGCAGTGTCAAATAACAGCTTCCCATAATTTTTATTTTCCTTAAGTTTTGCCATAATCTTGCGACTGATTTTAGTTCTTTGGTCAAAAAAAGTGGGAATAATGCCGGTTAGCCTGATATTCGGGTTGATTTCCTCTTTAACTGCGTCAATTGTATCCAGCAAATTTTCCAAAGCGTCAAAAGCATAAGGATGGGTCTGGCAGGGCACTATCACTTCAGCGGCAAAGCAAAATACGTTTACAGTCAATAATGAAAGGCTTGGGGGAGTATCAAGGATAATAAAATCATAGTCTGATATAATATCTGCCAAAGCATTTTTCAGCAGATTTTCACGTCCCTCAATATCTGCCATTTCAATTTCCGCTCCAGCTAAATCAACATGCGACGGGATTAAATCCAGCCCTTCCCAGGCCGTGGTTTTAATGGCGTCTTTTGCAAACACCCTGTCCTGCTTAAAAATAATATCATAAACTGAGATATCATCATCACCAAGCAAAACCCCCAGACCTTTAGTGGAATTTGCCTGGGGATCCATATCAACTACCAGCACTTTCTTATTTTCCAGAATCAGGGCGGCGCTTAAATTAATTACAGTCACAGTTTTTCCAACTCCGCCTTTTTCATTAGCCACTGCAATAGTTCTTGGTTTTTGAATACCCATTCCACAACCTCCCCTGGAAAAATTATCATAAAAATTAAAGGGACAAGCAAAATCGTACAATTGATTTTTGCTGCATTCCTATGTAAAAATATTTTCTCTTAATGAGTTAATGCGTTGATTAAGAGAAATAAAATGCTCTGTGAGTTTGTCAAGTTCCCTGGCGGTTTTTTCTTTTTTATCCTGGTTTTGATCAATTATTTCAGTCATATTGGTGAAATCAGTTTGATATCCCTGAAACCTGTCAAGCAATAATTGATAAAGGTTAGAGCCGGCTATATCTGTTAATTTAAAAAGATACTGGAATTTAATATTTTCCCTATAATCCTTAAAATGAAAATTCAATGATTTGACGCTTTCTTGTTTTATCCGCTTTATTCCATTTTTTAAAGCCTGAACCTCACTTTCAAATTCGCCGTCTTCAGGCTTTTTTAATATCTTTTTAAATAATTTTAAAATTTTATAAAAACCAAAATGAAATACAGCTTCAGTTTTAATATAAGCTGTATAGCGCATCCCGTTATTGATCGGCGGCGCCACAAGACCCGTCAACTCTTTTATATAATCAAGATTTATTGATTGAGAGTTATCAGATCCAGGCGCTATAAGCTTGACCCCTGAATCTTTCATTTTAAGGTAATAGCTACTCAGAGCATCAACGATCATACTATCATAGGGCACTGCAACCGCCTTCATATGCGCGCTGATAAGTCCCTCACATTTTTTAATAAATCGGATAAGTTCCGGGTTAATGGATTGGGTTATAAAAAATTCAACTGCCTGTTTAAATTCCTGGAAAATACTGTACAGGGTCTGGTTAAATCCTAAATTCCGGAGCTGTTCAAAATAATTATCCAAAGGGAGATTATAATTTTGAACAAAGGAAATAGTTTTTTTGGGAATCTCTCCTGAGGGAATATCAAAGAAGTTGTCAACTTCGTTTTTAAGTTTCTGATTTAATTTTTGAATACTACCATCCAGAGTGCTTTTGATCATGGATTTTACCTGATCCAGATGAACCTGCTGTTGATTGATTTTATCTGATAACTTACAGGCACTTGCCACATCCTTATTTAAAAAATCCTGATAAATCCCAACCCAGTTTTCAAGACCTTTAGCAATCAGCCATAGACGTTCAAGATGATTGCTAACCAGCAAAGCAGTTCGCTCAGTAGTTAATTTATGATTAAAGTCTTTTTGAAAGCGATGGGTTTCCCTGTCTGAATAGCTCATCAAAGACTTTTCATTTTGCCATTGCTCCAGACGAGCCTGATCTTTGGAAGATATTTTTTGGGGTTTACAGGCAAATAGATTATATAAAGAGGAAAAAATATATATTTGAGGCTCAGGCTTAATAATAGCCAATTCTCCCTGAATTTTTTCAACAAGCTTTTTTAGCTCATCAAGAGACTCATGCTCGCTAAAATCAAAATTGATGATAAAAAAAATATTATCCATGATCCCCATTTTTTTTATCATGGATAAAAATCTAATATCTGCCTGTCTTAAGCCGGTTCGTGAGCTGATAACATAAATAATTAAATGAGTCTTTATTAAATAATTTTGAACCATTGTCAGATGACGGGGATTGGGTGAATCACTTCCCTGGCAGTCGGCAATTTCAATATTTCTTTCAAACTCAGCCCCGCTGATTTGAAGACTGATGTCTTTAAGATAAATCGCAAGATTATCATCTGCCACAAAACGACGCTGTTCCTGGAAGCGATCCGCCAGATAGGTAATAGTAGTATTTTCCGAAGCAACCAGATCCTTAACTTGTTCATATCCTTTAAGATAGGAAGATAATAACAGGCTGTTCAGATTAAGCGAGTTTTCGCTGATCAGCTGTTCTGGCTCGAGCAGATCTAATCCTTCTGCCAGAGACTTACGATCCTTTGCCCGCCTTATATCAAAACTATTATTCAGCATTTCTCCATTTTTTGCAGGGAAAAGCACCAGAGCCTGCTTGATCTCAGAGTTTATTTCATCCCAGGATTTAAAAAAAAGATCTGCCTCAAGGGTGTGGCCCTGATGAATTCGGGTGACAATAGAGGTTATAATGCCGGCGCCTCTTTTTAAAAAATCAGTTTTGAAAAGCGAATTTACAAAAGTACTTTTGCCGGATTTAATAGGCCCGACAACAGCCACTCTGACAACATCTTCCGATATCTGATTGGCAATTATACGGCAAGTCTGTTTCCACTCTGCAAAATAATTATTGGCAGCACCCCCGATATTTTCTGCTGTAAGACACATTGAAGATATGCTCTTTCTGATATCCTCTAATTTATCTAATAATATGTTATAACTATCCATTATAATCCATTTTTTATCTCATCAGACCTATATTTCCTAAGGGTCACGGAAAGAAATAGATCCACAAAATCGCGCTGGATGTTGGTTTGTAGACAAACCAACATCCTTTTTTCCGATGTTTCTTACACTGAAACATCGAAATTGTCAAAGCCATTCATTTTTGATCCCTGCTCAAAACAGATAATTATATTGACTTTGCTATGTTCTTATACGATTATTTTTTAATAATTTATCACTTATAAGGAGGATAGAATGTCAGATAAGGTTGAGCCTGCCGATTCTGAAAGCCCGCATAGAGGAGAAAGGGCCCATCCCAGAAAATTATGTTCATTATCAGTATGTTATGATGATGTTGACTCTTCTCATAAAGGTGTTATGCAAAATATTAGTTTAGGCGGGGGATTTATTGAAACAAATGATCTTGTTTCCATTGGACAAGAAATATTCTTAACTATTCCATCTACCAATAACAAAAATTTTTATCGTATCAAAGGAGAAGTGGT
>JASFBJ010000160.1 GCA_030149585.1 Desulfobacterales bacterium
TGATCATGTGACCTCTCCATCGCCCTATCAAATTGTAAACTTTTTTTCAATTGAGGCGACAACTACCCTGACACATAGGGCTACAAAAAATACTTAAACACCGACTCATTATATCCCGCCTTTATTTTATTCATTTTTTAAAACCACGTCTCTCCCCGCTTGACGGGATCGTAGATGGGCGTGGTCAATGATAATTGGCTTTGCCTGAGTAAAGAAGAGTGTCTAAAGTGACTAAAGTGTCTAAAGTTTATTACTACTTTTTTTCGCTTAATTGGGGTCGTCCGTCGATTGTTGTCAGTTGTGGATTGCAGGACTAAACCAATCGATTTTATATCTCTACCATGGAAGAAAAGTAAAATGTAAAACCATATCATTATTCCTGAAGCAACTGACAACGGACGAGTGACTATTGACATTGAGCGGTTACGCTCAATTAGGGTATTACTTTAGGGCGATCAGACAGCTACTTGCACCGCGCAGTTCACGGCTACTGACCCATAAGGCCCAGACCCTTCGACTTGCACCGCTAATTGGGATAATTCTTGTCGACCCACGCCCGCGCCGCCGGTTCCGATGTGAAGGACTGTTTCAAGATACTATGGTGTGGGAGCGCAAAGTCCTTGGTTAGGGTGATTTCCCCGGTTCTATTGTCGCAGAGAACCTTCCAGTTACTACTCTTAGCCTGAGCTGTGCTTACAAGTACGGCTGAAAAAACCAGCGAGATGACACAAAAAAGTATTATTGTTTTTTTCATGAGTCCTCCTTACATCATATAAGTTGGTTAATGCAATAACTACAAAACATATTAGTTTAACCCCAATTGAGCGAAAACTTATGCTGCTTTTCCCCTGAAAGTATGCTTCTCCAGGCTACGTGACGCGCTAATTAATGGGCAAGTGCATAGGCACTTTTTTGGTCCAATCTTTATATTTCAAATACGCTACCAGATAATAGGACCCTTTGTCCTTAGTTGCCGACAGGTGAACAATCCTTGAGGTTTTCTTTCCATTGGGACAATCTATATTCGCCGGTTTAAAGGTATGGACTTTGTCTGTATTATCAGGTGTAGGAAACGCCGGTTCTTTCAAATTGGAAGCCTGGAATGTGTTTTTTGTTTTTAATATCTCCAGATTAAACGTCACAGGAATCCGGCTCGCCTGCACGGACGGGTCCGTCACCGCATACTCAATGATCAGGTCAAATTTGGTGCCGGGAGTAATTCGGCCTGGCTTTGTATACATCTTATAGACAACGATAGGGGTTTGTGCTGAAACCTCTTACGTTTGCCCGACCCTGTCTCCGGACGGACGTGCTGTTTGTGCGCGGCCTGCTTGGGAACCGGTGTCTCCTGCCTGTGACTCCCTGAGAAAGGCTTCGTATTCCCGAAGAAACCATTGTTCGTTTTTTAATTTAACCTTGTCATAAACAACATCTAATTTCTTGCCTGGAGGATAACGCCAACGCGAAAAGAGCTTGTCCTTGCCGATGATGGAGAAGGTTACAGTACCTTCCTTCCACCTGGGTTGTGCAGGGATTCCCCGGTATCGCCCCGGCGCTACTTGCTCGATATCACGTACAAGAACGCTTGGCCAAGGCGAGGTGCCCGGGAAACGAACAACATTATACAATCTGCCCCTCGAAAGCCTATATTGACTACCAACTTGCGGAATAAACCAGGTTCCGTCTATGGCCGTTATCGCCTTAGGAGGAACATTCAGAATATGTGTCGGATCTTTCCTGAATGACTCATCTAATTTTTGATACACACTCTTGCCGCATCCATTCAGAAATAACAAAAACAGAATAAAAATCATTATCCAAATTGGATTCAAAATTCTTCGAATAAACATGTTTTCTCCCCGACATTTAATTTTAGCCTAACTTTAAAAACCAAATATCACAATTCCCTTTCCCAAGAGTGTGAAGAACCTCCTAATCATGATATTATATTTCAACGGAACCACTCTTACCAATGTCCTTTCTGAATTGCCCAAGCACGACACCCCTCAAAGGTATCTGGACCATATATAATATGGCGACCAGCATTAATCTTACCGATTGTATAATGGTAATTTTTTTGACTGGGTTGATATTGTTTAAAAACATAATACACCTTTGGGTTGGGCAGGCCCGTTGTGTTATACCCGTAATCTCCGGTATCACCCGAGACTGATTGAGATGTTGACGAGTTGCTGCCGCCTGAAACACATTGATCTATATTGGCGGCATTACGTTTTTTACATGCTTCACAATCAGGATCAGCAGAGACTTCCATCAATGAGATGGCCTCAGCACATTCAGGGCAGAATTTATGAATACATTCGGTACGGCTCATTCCACCTGCCGGGCCTGCATTGCCCTGTGTCTGTCCGTCATCATAGGTCTGTGGTGCTGCAGGTGGTGGTGGTGGTGCTGCAGGTGGTGCTGCAGTTTTATTTTCATTCCCCTTTGTCTGTTGCGGAGCATTGGTTGTCCACCGATAACCGCAACACTGAGCCCTGAACAAATAGGCCCGCTGAATATTGACGTTCCAGATCTTATCCGCCTTACTCAGAGATTCGTACTTTCGAATGTAAGAAATGACGCGTGCACACTTATTTTGTCGTTCCTTTTGATTTTCGGGACATTTGACGGCACCTGTGGAGACCTGACCGGGCTTCCCCCAGCCATCCGCGGGATTATAGTTCGGTCCCACGGGCCTAAGGTTCAAAGCAGGCGTTTGGGGTTTTTGACGGTTATTGCGCTTGATGTATGAACCACCGATTGCTACTACAGACTTTCCGAAAGCGTCCAAACCTTCTTTGAGGAATTCGTTCGCTTCAGCCTGGCGCTGGGCTTGCTCTCTTTCTATGTCACTCAAGAATTTATTCAAATTCTCGGCAAACCGCTTTCCTCTCGGTCGTGCTTTCTCGGTTTCTTCAATGGCCTTGTGGGCCTGCGCAGAGCCCGGCGCTGCGAATTCGTCAGACCCTCCTTTTGGCTTTTTTTCGACCGGTGCTTCCACATTTTCTGATAGGGCCGAAGTCCCCCACCCGCTGGTGCCTTTGCCGTCCTCTTCCTTATCTTCAGAACCCAACATGCCAAAGCCATCTGTCTCAGCCGTTAATTGTTCCACATCCGGCGGCCTTTCCACTGAAGGTTGATCGGTCTTTTGCAAATCATCCAGTTTGCTCATCCCAATATGAGCGCGTTCCTTTTGGAGCAACGCAATAATCTCTTCTTTTTCTTCCGAAGGCACAAGCGGGTCATCCAGACGGGTCTGCAAGCCATCGACAATTAGCGATTCCGTGATGCTGAAATCCTTAACCCCTTCATTTTTCAACTCTGCTTCCTCAATCAATAATTTACCCAGGGTATTGGCCGGCAAATCACCCTTGCGACCAGAGAGTCGATACAATTTATTTAAACGATTATGGCGGCGAATAAGCGCCATTCGCTCCCAACTGTTAAGACTTTCAAAATCCTTATACGTGCCGTCTTCATTTTTATAAGCTTTTACCCCGACAATCGCTTCTCCCAGCAGGCGCGCTTTGGCGTAGTAGCGCCCTGCATCATATTCCTGTTCTTCACCCAGCTTGCCGGCCAGATAACT
Source organism: Desulfobacterales bacterium (assembly GCA_030149585.1). Lineage (GTDB taxonomy): Bacteria > Desulfobacterota > Desulfobacteria > Desulfobacterales > JASFBJ01 > JASFBJ01. The sequence goes on from JASFBJ010000160.1 coordinate 3,593, forward strand.
GATATTGACTTTTGTTGTTTTTTGCCTGCCGGTTTCCAGGTCAATGGCAAAAAGATCTTCCTCCACCTCGAATTGACGCAATTCCAACTGTCCAGTAGCCAACTCAAAGGCTTCCTGTTGCGTTACCGGCGCGCCTTTAATGCTTTCCAACCTGGACAATGCCCGCATGAAAGCCTGTGTCTTGTTTTTGTCTATTTCTTCGGTATCTCCATTGGGCGCTTTAATGATCAAGTAGTCACGTACGTAGTTACCGTCATACCATTCTTGTCTGACCGTAATATTAAATTGTTTCTTAAATTGATTACTCACATGCCGAAATTTGTCGAATGCTTTAGTTTCTTTAGTGTCTTGATGGATTGGGCCTTTGGCGCCGGTTGTCCCCTGTTTGGTTGTGGCTTCCCAGGCCGCGCCGGCCATGGCGGCCGTGTGCATTAGCTCAAAGGCATCCCCGGTGGCCCGTAATCCTTCAGCAAGCACCTTGCCGGTAAGCGGCGCCTGGGTATCAATATATTCGGCGGCCCCTTTAAAAACACCGGCCACGGCTTTACTATATTTAGCAAAATTTTTTGAATCCCTATTTAAGAATTCATTTTCATCAATTTTATCCCATTCCTGCAGCACACCATGGGCCCGGTCAACTATCTGCTCGCCCAATTTTACCTTATTGTAACTTGCTTCAAAAACTTCGAGGCCCCCGACAAACGATTCAGAAAGCGGTCATTACGCAACACCGCTTCTTGTTGCGCAAAAAACTCTCTTTGCGCCTCGGCGCTCATTTTCAAATCCGCCCCGGCGCCTTGGCGTGCATCAGATAGAAATTCAAAGATATAGGCTTTGCCCTTTTGGGCCTCATTCTTCTCTTTGAGGTAGTTGCCCATCGCTTTTAAACCCTGCGCCGCATCATTCACCGCTTCCAATGGGATAGACACCCTCTTTTTTAGGTCTTCATAGGTTGGATCATCCGCCCTTAACGTCTGGCGATATTCATTAAGCTTGGCATCATATTTATCAAAATACCCTTTGGTTTTGTCGATTAAGTCAATCCCCTGTTTAAGTCGCTCGTAGGCGCCGATGGCTTTAGCAACCTCAGTTTGTTTTTTTCCAGATTCTTTTTACCCACCGCCAGTTGACCCACTCCCGTCGTGCGCTTGTCATATTGCTGCCGCACTTCTTTATTCCAGGACTCCATGGGCCCATAGGCGCTGACGAGTTCGCTCTTGTAAGCCCTAACCCGACCATTCTCTTCTTCCAGCAAGCGATGCTGATTGGCGATTTTATGCGTCAGCTTGGCCTTTAAACTTTTACCCGCATCAATCACGGTTCCATAGGTCTTTTGAAAGGCCTCCAGATTGAGGGTGCCGGCCTTTTCTTTGGCCGCAATCGTGTTTTTAAGATCTTTCATCATCCGTAGGGTCGTGCTTTTAATCTGCCGTTTATTCTCCGTCTTGATTGTCTGAATCGCTGCATGCGCGGTATGATTAACCTCCCGGCGCAGATATAACAGATCCTGTTTAAGGGCCGAGTTGTCATGATAGGTCATACCTTTTTTTTTCTTCATCACCCCAACTTCACTACGGATCTTGATATCATAGACAATTTTGTCCTGTGCAGTCTTGAACTGATCCGCGGTGATCCCGAACGAATTATCTTCAAACTCTGTCGGTGTATCGGCATCAGCCGCATACAGTGAACTGAGGCATACCAAGTTAATCAGACAAACACATAAAAAGAAACAAAGGTTGCTTCGAAAGATTTTTCCTGTCATAGAATGATCTCCCTTATTTTTGCAGGCTTTTGTTGAAAACAATCGTTATTTACGTTTTTGCTCCAATTCAATGAGCATTTGCTTAAGCACTATGCCGCCGCCGAATTAGCCCAACGTCCTGTAACTTTTGACCACCCGATGGCAGAATATATATAGACGGTTGTAAAAATAATAAAATAAAGAAAGGTTTTCAGTCTCATTATTTCACCTCCATATGATGGTGCAGTAAATCCAGACTATGCGGGAGTTGCCGCATTATTTCTATTCTTGCCCTTGTAATGCCGCATGGTTTCCGTTAAGCTCTGGTGCCCGGTTGGCCGGGCTTTTATGGTTCAGAAAAAACAACCTTTGGACCGAGACGCTTTAACCCCAATTGAGCCTAAACGCTCAATGTCAATAGTCAGTCGTCCGTTGTCAGTTGCTTCAGGAATAAAGATACGGGTAAAAGCTTCATTGTTGTACTTTCTCCTCCGCAGGCAAAGCATACCGTCCTTTCTCCTACTTCTTTTTCGACCAGCCAGGGCTTAGGAGGACTACAGCGAGAACTCACATACGTACATGCTGATTCTTTTGTTACGGTTATACCGACATTACCGTTATTTCTAAGGTAAACTGGCCCATTTGTGTCCCCTCCTCCATGCGCCCAGGGGTAGAACTTCAGATCTTTAAAGACAAATTCAAAAACCTCATTCACACTGATGTCCGTCCACGAAACCAATGCGTCCCAGGGATGCCAAGACTATTTGTCTTTTATATTTAACGCTTTTTATAGCAATTATGGGTTTTGGTACATTCATTCCAAAATCTGTAGGTTGCGTCTGCTGAATTACATGGAACTTGTATACAATCACCCGTTATGCAAGAGAATCCGGTTGATTGCCCCCATGTTTTATCATAACTATTTCTGTATTCCGAGTTGCAAAATTCGCTGCATTTTCTCCCATATGCATCTAAAATAATCTTGGTGCCTTTTTTAACAATGGTCTCGGCAGCCGGGCGCTGGTTTATAATAGTAAATTTTTTTGCTAAAGAGGGGGCGACCGTGGTCTGGCCTGAAGCAATGCCAAGACCTAACTTATAAAGGATGTCTTTTGCGCGTTCGTATTTCATCCCAATCAAATTCGGAACTTTTACCTGTGTCAACTCTGTTTTTAATTGATTAACTCGATTCAACGCCTGATGATAATAATCACAATTTGCTGCTTTTTGTAGCAATGCCTGTGCTGCATTCAGTTGTTTGGAACGTAGGGCTTTTTGCAATGCAGAACTAATTCTTTTACATTCTTGTTTTTTGTTAACTTTTCGTACAAGTGCCTGAACTTCTGTTTTAGCCTCAGAATAAAAAGGACAATTTCTGGATTTGGATAAGAATTCCCGTGCAGAGGTCAGGTTTTCACTGCGCAGTGCATTTTGAAGGTATTTGTAATAGGCTAAACAGTTCCGTTTTTTGAAATCATCTTCAACAAGATTTCCTGCCAAAGCACTTACTTTTTGATGGGCCTCCTGGTAAAAGGAACATTTGGAAGATTGCCTTAAGAGGTACTGAGCCTGCTTCAGCTTTCGATTGCGAACTGCTGCTTCCAATTGACGCTTTAAGTCTTGACACTCTCTATCCCGGATATTATCCCTGCCATCCTGCCTCTTTCCGATGATACCGGCATAATATTCACATTCCGGTACGCTATCCACCATCAATTGAGCGTATTTAAAATCTTGTACTGCAATGGCAGTATCAATTCTGATTTTCATGTTTTTGCAATAATCGCTTGTATCAAAAATATCATCAGAATCCGTATCAGAATAACTATCTTTTTTAGCTGGTTGAATACCATCAACTTTTATATAGGCCCTCTCAGCCTGAGGACAACCCAGGTCGTATAAGTCATTTACTAACCTAAAACCGTATTCGCGATCTCCTTCGTTTATGGCAACCTTGATATTAGAATAATACGTTTGACACCTATCTTTACGTTCAGGTTCAAAACGTTCATAGGCAACCTGATATTCGGGGCAGTTTGATGTATTGAGCTGTTCAAGTGATGCATAGGCCTTCTCAAGATTGTCATACTTCATTGCGAAGTCATATTTTCTCATGGTTTTTGAGCAAAGATCATTTAATCTTGTTTCGTCTGAATACTCATTAATTGCTTCGCCTTTACCTTTTTCAGATGTGAATCCGTCCTCTTTAAAAACATCGACACTTCCCATCGTATCATCTTCAATTAATTTAGAGCTGAAGCCGCTTTTGTTATTTTTGCCATCAGTATGATCTGTAGGTAGGTCTTTTTTCCTGGCCGGCACTATAATAAGTTTTGCCTCTGCGGTCAGCTTGTTCAGCGTCTTATAATGTGCTCTTAAAGCCCACGGGGAAGGCATATCCACACTGGCTTCGATCGTGATCGTTTTTTTCTCAATTACGACCTTTTTACCTTCGACATATCCATTCTTGACAAAATCGGGTTTCCATTTAACCGTGTAGAACTTATCCGCCTCTATGATATCATGACAGTAATCAGAATATTCCAGGTACACGGAATAAGAAGTGTAGGATTTGATATCAATTTTTCTTTTTTTCGGCTCAATAACCAGCTTAGGGAATTCCCAAGAAATAATCTACTCATTTTTTTTCAATGTAATGTTACCATGAAAAGATAAATGCATCAGAATCTTTATCACATTAAAACACAACTTCAAAAAAATGCGAGACAAAAGAGTAAGGAGGTGATATGTGCACAATGTATGGGATATATAAAATTAATACATTGAAAAAGATAACGGATGAAAAGAATGAACAAAGAGACAAAATTTCTGATAAAAGATGCGTGCAAAAGACTGACTGGCTACAAAAGAAGGGCATACCAGGCCGACATTACCATGGAATATTTCGACGGGAGTGCCTACAAAGCCGAGCGGGAGATGGGATGGGGGAGAGAGTGTGTGACAAAAGGTCTTAAAGAAGCCCACA
>JASFBJ010000407.1 GCA_030149585.1 Desulfobacterales bacterium
CCCATAATAAAGAATAAATTCTTTGATACAGTCATTAATATGATTAAACAGAGCCGTTTTTACTTCTTCAGCGCTTCCGGTGGGATCAACGCAGGAAAAATCAAATTTCAGAATATAATATGAATTGCGCAGTTTTGTTGGATTTTTTCCGATTTTAAGCCCGCCGAAAATTGCTTCAAATTCATCCTTTTTTGCCACATCATAATAATTTTCCAGCATTGAAAGAACAAGGCTCTTTCCAAAACGTCTGGGACGGATAAAAAGTTGCGAATCAGATAGTTCAAGCAGATTAATTTTATCTGTTCTGTCGCAGTAAAAATAACCCTGGGTATTAATTTTTTTAAAGTCAGATACACCGTATGGAAATTTCATTATTAAATCCTTTTTTCACAGCCACACAGAGTTTTTTTTGGTATTAATTATTTCTCATGCATATTTTATCTAAATTAAATTTGCAATATAAAAAGGGAGTTACTCATGGGGAGCAGTTGGGGACATCCATATTTGTTAATAGAGGTTGTTTTACCTCAAAAGTTATGCGATTTATAATTATATAAAAGAACGGATACTCCTTTTAACCATTGAAAATTTATAGATAATATTATAATAACAATTATTTAAATGAAAGTATGATTATGAAATTAACAGCTTGTCCTGGTTTCAAGGCTGCAGGTTTTGCTGCCGGGATTAAAAATAAAAAACAGCTTGATATGGGGCTTATCTATTCAGAGTATCCAGCAACAGTTGCCGGCGTTTTTACCGGAAATCTTGTTAAAGCAGCACCTGTATTGCTTGATCAGGAAAAAATCAAATCAGGTGAGTGCCGGGCTCTGATTGTTAACAGCGGAAATGCAAATTGCTGTACTGGTGAAAAGGGAATGTTTGACGCAAAAAATATGTGCGCTCAGACCGCGACTGCTCTTGGTATTCCAGACAACCTGGTTTTGGTAGCCGCGACAGGTGTGATAGGTCAACCACTGCCCATGGGAAAAATTAGCACAGCTATTCCAGGGCTGGTGGATTCTCTTAGTGATCAAGGTTTTACAGACCTTGCAAATTCGATTATGACCACAGACACAACTCCAAAAATCCTGGGGATTCAAAGTCCGATTGATGGTAAACCAGTTCATGTTTTAGGGGTTGCCAAAGGTTCCGGCATGATTCATCCCAATATGGCCACATTGCTCTGTTTTATCTGTACAGATGTTGCTGCTGATCCAAAAACTTTAAAAAAAGTTTTAACCTGTGCGGTTGATTCATCGTTTAACAGGATTACGGTGGATGGTGACACCAGCACTAACGATACTGCATTGCTGATGGCCAATGGTTTTTCAGGAATGAGAATAGATACACCCAAAAAGGAGAAGGCATTTCAAAAGATTTTAGATGAGATTTGTCTGAAATTGGCATGGATGCTTGTAAAAGACGGTGAAGGCGTCACCAAAGTTGTAAAAATTTCTGTTAAAGGAGCTAAATCAGACCATGACGCCCGTAAAATAGCAAATACAATAGCTCAATCAAACCTGGTTAAAACCGCTTTTTTTGGAGAAGATGCCAACTGGGGACGAATTATGGCAGCTGCGGGGAGAGCCGGCATTGACCTGATTCCTGAAAAAATTGATATCTATTTTGATTCTATTCAAATGGTAAAATCCGGTACAGGTTGTGGCTCAAAAGCTGAAGCCCTGGCAACTGCTGTTTTAAAAAAATCTGAGTTTGAAGTTATTTTGGATTTAAACAAAGGTTCTGGTCAGGCCTCGGTCTTAACGTGTGATTTTTCTATTGATTATGTAAAAATTAATGCTGATTACAGGTCCTGAAATCAGGATATTATTATGGGCTTGATGCGTCTTCAAAAATTTCTTTCCAGAGCAGGTGTCTGTTCCAGAAGAAAGGGTGAAACTTATATTTCGGCAGGGAATGTCAGGGTTAATCATAAAGTGGTTACCCTGCTTGGTACATCTGTTAATCCTGAAATTGATCTAGTGGAATTTAATGGTCAGCCTGTTTCAATTAAAGATGAACATATCTATCTGGCCTTGCATAAACCCAAAGGATATTTAACAACCTGCAACCAGGCTAATAGAAAAATAGTGCTGGATCTGGTTGACCTGGAGGAGCGAATATTCCCCATAGGGCGTTTGGATAAAGACTCGACTGGTTTGTTATTGTTGACAAATGACGGGGATCTGCATCACCGGCTATTGCATCCATCTTTTGATCATGAAAAGGAGTATGAAGTTCAGGTAAAAACAGCGATAAGTGATCATGCTTTAAAGACGATGGCTCAAGGTGTTGTGATTATGGGCTCAAAGACCAGGCCTGCTGAAATAAAACGAATTTCAAGGGGGCATTTTAAGATAGTTCTCAAAGAGGGCCGTAATCGGCAGATACGAAGGATGGTTGAAAAGGTCGGTAATCAAGTTGTTGGATTAAAAAGAATCAGGATCGCAAAAATAGAACTGGGGCACCTGGCCGAAGGTTCCTGGCGTTATCTGACCCTGTCTGAAAAAAGAGGACTACGGATTTAACGGAAGGTTATTTCGTCCTCGTTCCTTAACGGAAGGTGATATTGGAGCGGCAGTTCTTTACTTATAAAAAGATGGCAAGATTTGAGGAGGAGCATTCATGGATAAAAAAAAGTTAGTTAAGAATGCGCGG
>JASFBJ010000161.1 GCA_030149585.1 Desulfobacterales bacterium
AGTTTGTGAACTCCTCTTTTTAGTCGCAATTATAGCCCGTGAACGGTTACAAAAAAAGAAAGGCTTTTTAAGAAGAATTTTAAGAATTTAAAACAACGTGTTTGTGAACTGCTAAAAAATTTTAAAATTATTGAAAGGAAAATTTATATTGTCTGAATTAACACTAATACTTGACCGCAGGGAATTGGCAGTTGGCATTGAAAACAAAACCATAAGGATTGACCGGCCTGACAGCAGGCCTGAAAGGGTGCCTCTTAATATGATTGAAAGAGTCATAATATACGGCAGCCCAATGGTTTCCTGCAAAGTATGGCGTGCTCTGGCCGAGAAAAATATACCTGCGGTTTTACTGCCGGCCAGAGGAAATGGCTCGGCCGCCTATTTGGGAACCGGACTTGCACCGTCATTTTCAAACAGGATAAATCAATATAAAACTTTTCATGACCAGGCAAAATCTTTAAAAATTGCCAGATGGCTGATAACACAAAAAATTTCCGGTCAGGAATCAATAATCAATCAACTGGCTGTGGACAATCCTGCTAAAAATCGTTTGTGCGAGCTTAAAATCAGACTTAAAAAAGCTGTAAACCGTGAAAGTATCATGGGGTATGAAGGCGTGGCAGCAGCAACATATTTTAAAATCTGGCGAAAAGCGCTTCCTGATAAATGGAAATTTTCAGGACGAAATAGAATGCCCCCAAAAGATCCTGTAAACGCTCTGTTGTCATATTCTTACACAATAGCTGGCTCAGATATTCGCAATTCAATATTAATAAACGGTCTTGATCCAGCATTAGGTTTTCTGCATGTAGCACAAACAGGAAGAGAAAGTCTTGTTCTTGATATTTTAGAGCCGATACGCCCATCTCTTGATGACTTTGTCCTGCAATTAATTTCCAACACACTTAATTTTAAAGACTTTACGACTAATATGACAGACGGCTGCAAACTAACCAAAAAGGGACGGATTAAATTTTTCAAGAAATGGACTATTTGGAATAGAAAGGACTGCAATACAAATTTAAAAATTTCATCTAATAAAATTATTAAAGAGGTAATTGCTTTTTCAGCTTATAATTCAAGCTTAAAATTTTGATGATTTTCTAAATAAATCACATACCAAATATATTTAAATTATTGCAAAATAAAAGTAAATAAAAACAATTCCATTTCAAAATCATCCAGGCAGGTTTGTAATAGGGTATTGCTTGAATCTCATTGCAATGCTATCATATTTTTTATGAAAGAATTTTTTACTATTACCAGTTTAAAGCAGGTTATTGCAAAGGCAGCGACTTTTCCCAGGGTCACACATGAGGATATTGAATTGTCACATGCGCTGGGCCGAATACTTGCCGTGGATCTTGGTTCTGATATTGATATTCCGGATTTTAGCAGATCAACCATGGATGGCTTTGCTGTTCAGGCAGCTTCAACTTTTGGCGCCACAGAGAGCAATCCTGCCTATTTAACTGTTAAGGGCAATGTTGCCATGGGCGAAAAACCTGATTTTTCCATTGGCCCTGGAGAGGCAGCCCAAATTGCCACCGGCGGAATGCTGCCCACTGGCAGCGATAGTGTGGTAATGATCGAGTATGTGGAGCAGCTGGATGATACAACCATAGAAATTTATCAAAGTCTTGCACCAGGTCGCCATATAGTGGAAAAGGGCGAAGATATTATACAAGGCAAACCTGTTTTATTAAAAGGTACCAGAATCAGGCCCCAGGAGCTTGGTTTGCTGGCGGCCGCAGGCCATCAAACAGTCAAAGTCTATAAACGGCCTGTGATCGGAATCATCTCCACTGGTGATGAAATAGTTTCTGTAAACCAGTTTCCCGGCGCTGGTGAGGTAAGAGATGTAAATACTTACTCCCTTTCAGGTCAGGTGATTGAAGCCGGAGGTGAGCCACTGACTTTTGGAATTATAAAAGACAGTTTTTCTGATCTTCAACAAATATGCATAAAAGCTTTAAAGCTTTGTCATATGGTCATGATATCTGGTGGCAGTTCAGTTGGAACCCGTGATTTTACCATTAATGTTTTAGCTGATTTATCAAAAACCCGAATACTTGCCCATGGCATCTCGATTAGTCCCGGCAAACCTACAATTCTGGCCAGTTCCGGGAGCAAACCATTTTGGGGGTTGCCAGGCCATGTTGTTTCAGCCATGATAGTTTTCAATACAGTGGTCAAACCCTTTATTGAACATATAGGAGGTCTGGCCAGGCCTGATAAAGCTTTTTATTTTAAAGCCCGGCTCAGTCGCAATATAGCGTCTGCCCAGGGTAGAACGGATTTTATCAGGGTCAGCTTGAATCAAAAAAATGAGGAGTTGATTGCCGAGCCGATTCTGGGAAAGTCCGGCCTTATCAACACCATGGTGAAAGCTGATGGGCTGATAGCCATCCCTGAAAACAGCGAAGGTCTGGATAAATCAAGTCTGGTGGATGTAATGCTGCTGTAATTTTGATCTCCATCAATAAAAAAACGGAAAATATAACGGGAAAAAAATCTGTGAATAATAAACGCAATATATACCTGAAAATGAAGACCTTGCAGGAAGCCAGAAAGATGATGTTCCAGGAATTTTGTAATCTGAATATGGCGGATCCTGAAACAGTGACAGTCACAGACATAGTGGGGCGGGTTCTGGCAGCACCTGTTACAGCAAAATTATCTTCTCCCAATTTTCATGGAGCTGCCATGGATGGAATTGCCGTGAGAGCAAAAGATACTTTTGGTGCTTTGGAAACCAGGCCGAAAATATTGCATATCGGCAAAAATGCATTCTATTTGAACACCGGACATATTATGCCGGAAAACACCGATGCTGTAATCATGATTGAAAATATCAATCTTCTGGATGATCAGCAGGTTCAAATTGAAGCCCCTGTTTTTCCATGGCAAAATGTGCGCAAAATGGGTGAGGATATTGTGGCCACAGAACTGCTCTTCCCTCGAAATCATCTGGTCACACCTTATTGTATCGGGGCTTTACTCTCTGGGGGTATTTTTTCAGCCTGTGTTCATAAAAAACCAAAAATTCTTGTTATTCCAACCGGTTCTGAACTTATAAACTGGCAGGACGTGCAACCGGGCGGTTTGCAACCCGGCCAGGTAATTGAATCCAACTCTTTTGTTCTGGGGAAATTAATAGAAGCCTGTGGCGGCCGGTATATTCGGCATGACCTGATTGAGGATAATCCTGCTCTAATTCAGAAAGCTGTTGATAAAGCGCTTAAAGATGATAAAGCCATGGTATTGATTATTGGAGGATCATCTGCTGGTTCCGAGGATTTTGCCAGGCCGGTCATTGAAAAATTGGGACAGGTTTTAATTCACGGGGTAACGATTATGCCCGGCAAGCCGGTAATTATCGGGAAAGTTCGCCAAAAACCGGTCTTTGGTGTTCCAGGTTATCCTGTTTCAGCAATCATTGCCTTTGAACAATTTATTCGGCCATTGATATTGATGATGCAAGGTCGCCCTGACATAGAACCAGTCAAAATTCAGGTGGAGCCTACCAAAAAAATTGCTTCGAAAATTGGTGTGGAAGAGTTTTTGCGAGTTAAGCTGGGCAAGGTTGGGGATCGAATTATAGCAAATCCTTTGCCAAGGGGTGCCGGCTCCATCACCAGTATTACGGAAGCAGACGGCATTATCCGCATTCCAAATCATATAGAAGGCCTTAAAGGGGATCAGCCGGTCACAGCAGAACTTTTAAAACCAGTATCAGAACTAAAAAATACGATTGTGATTGTGGGAAGCCATGATAATACACTGGATGTTCTTGCTGATCAGTTAAAGGCTGCGCCGGACAGAATATCTCTTTCATCAAGCCATGTGGGCAGCATGGGTGGCCTCATGGCAGTTAAGCGGGGTCTTTGTCATCTGGCTGGTTCTCATCTTTTGAATGCTGATGACGGCACTTATAACATCGCCTTTATTAAAAGATATCTGCCAAATATTAAAATACGGCTGGTAAATCTGGTATTACGCGATCAGGGCTTGATTATTCCGCGCGGTAATCCTAAAAAAATAAAGGGAATTGATGACCTTGGCCGCAAAGATATCAAATTTATCAATCGCCAGGGAGGCTCTGGAACCCGCATTCTTTTAGATTATCGTTTGAAAAAAATCGGTCTGGAACCAGAGGCTATCAATGGTTATCAAAATGAAGAGTTTACCCATATGTCAGTGGCAGTTGGTGTTTTAAGCGGCATTGCAGATGCAGGCCTTGGAATTTACGCGGCTGCAAAAGCTTTGAATCTTGATTTTATTCCAGTGGTTACCGAGCAATATGATCTTATTATTCCAGAAGCTGGATTTAATTCCACCAAAATACAGGCTTTGCTCAAAATTATTAACTCAACCTCTTTTAAAAAACAGGTGGCCAATCTTGGAGGCTATGATACTTCAAAAACCGGCCAAATTTTAATTTAAGGATAGTTTATTGGATTTAACACAGGCGATTTTACTTGGTATTATACAGGGATTAACCGAATTTTTACCGGTCAGCAGCTCCGGCCATCTGGTTTTATTACAAAATTTATTCGGCATTAAAGAGCCCGAGCTCTTATTTGATATTTGTTTGCATGGCGGAACCCTTGTAGCGGTTTTTATTGTTTTTTCTAAAGATATTACAAGGATTGGATTAACCCTGCTTAAACTGCCTTTTTTTATTAAATCAGGACATGGGTTTAAAAATCTATTCCAAAATAATGAAGAAATTCGTATGGCTCTGCTGATTATTATCGGCAGCATTCCAACCGCAATTCTGGGGCTTTTATTTAAAGAGATTACCGAACATATTTTCAGTTCAGTCCGGCTGGCAGGCATGATGCTGCTGATAACCGGCAGTTTTTTATGGTTAAGCAAAAAAGTGACATCCAGAGGCCGCTTAATAAATCAAATGACAATCAAAGACGCCCTGGTTATAGGACTTGTACAAGGATTGGCAATTATTCCCGGAATATCGCGGTCAGGAGCAACTATTTGTGCTGCTCTTTTTTTGGGGATTGATCGCCGGCTGGCTGGACAATTTTCATTTCTTTTGTCTATTCCAGCCATTTTGGGTGCTTTGCTGCTCAGTTTTGATTTAAGCGCTTCAACTACGGGAATTAATACAACTATGATTTTTGCCGGGACAATCGCGGCTTCTATCATCGGCTTTATGGCATTAAAAATATTGCTGCAGGTAGTCCATAAGGGCCATCTTTATTATTTCGCGCCCTATTGCTGGCTGGTGGCTATGGCAGCCTTTATCTATGGTTTTTAATAAAAAGGAGAAAAAATATGTTAAATCCGGAAATATTCAGACAATATGATATTAGAGGCATTGCTGGTAAAGATCTGGACGAGGCAGATGTTGTGCTGATCGGCAAAGGAATTGGAACCTATCTTGCAAAACAGGGTAATCTTGATATCACAGTAGGCCGCGATTGCCGAATTACCTCTGATCAATATACAAAGCTGCTGATAGAGGGACTAAAAAGTACCGGCTGCAGCATAACTGATATTGGAATCTGCTCTACTCCAGTAGCCTATTTTTCGATCAGGCACCTGAAAACCCAGGGGAATGTGATGGTAACCGCCAGCCATAATCCTCCCGAATATAATGGATTTAAAATCTGCAGTGGGGTTGACTCGGTTTTTGGCGAACAGATTCAGGAAATATTACATATTATTCAGCAAAAATCATTTGCCGCCGGCCAGGGACAAATAAAACAATATGAAATTTTAGAACCATATATGGAGTATCTGCAAAATAATATAAAAATTGAAAGGCCCCTGCGGATTGGGATTGATGCCGGCAACGGCACTGCCGGAGTAACAGCTCTGCCGGTCTTAAAAAAACTTGGCTGCGAAGTATTTGACCTTTTTTGTGATATGGATGGAACCTTTCCAAATCATGAGGCAGATCCCACTGTGATTGGCAATATGCAGGATCTGATTGCCCTGGTAAAAGAGAAAAAACTGGATGTCGGGATTGGCTTTGACGGTGATGGTGACCGTATTGGAGTAATTAATGAAAAAGGCGAGCTGGTGTTTGGGGATCAGTTAATGATAATCTTTGCCAGAGAAATTCTTTCGCGCAAGCCAGGCGCTACTTTTATCTCTGAAGTCAAATGCTCCAAAACCATGTATGATGATATTACCAAACATGGTGGTAATGCGATCATGTGGAAAACCGGCCACTCTCTTATAAAACGCAAAATGAAGGAAACCAGGGCAGAACTTGCCGGTGAAATGAGCGGTCATATGTTTTTTGCGGATCGCTATTTCGGCTATGATGACGCCCTTTATGCGGCCTGCCGTTTGCTGGAAATTATAGCTGCCACCAAAAAAAGCGTTTCAGAGCTGCTGGCTGACGTGCCGCAAACCTTTAATACACCGGAAATAAGAGTGGAGTGTGCTGATAATATTAAATTCAATGTAGTAAAGAAAGTCACGGCTTTTTTCCGTAAAGATTATGAAGTAATTGATATTGACGGTATGCGGGTTGTTTTTGATGACGGCTGGGGCCTGGTTAGAGCCTCCAATACTCAGCCTGCCCTGGTCCTGCGCTTTGAGGCATTATCCAAGGACCGGCTGGAAGAGATCCGCAATATGGTGGAAACCGCCCTGACCCGGATTCAGGCGGAAATTTAGTTGTCCATAATAGAGAAAAAAAATGAGCTGAATGAAAAAAATAAAATAGATAAAAAAATATTTAGCGCTCTCTTTTTTTCCATTTTTGCCTCAGTAACCGGTGTGGGTGTGGTGGTTCCTCTGCTGCCGATATACGCCCACGATCTTGGCGCCAGCGGATTATATATTGGAATGATATTCGGCTCTTTTTCTCTTTCCAGAACTTTTTTCCTGCCCTATTTTGGCCGGTTGTCTGATAAAAAGGGGCGGAAATCTTATATTCTTGCGGGACTTTTTGCCTATTTTATTATTTCAATTGGATTTATTTTTTCTAAAAATGTAGAATCATTGATCATAATTCGCTTTATTCAGGGAATTGCCTCGGCCATGATTATGCCGGTGGTTCAAGCTTATGTGGGAGATATCACTCCTAAGGGCCGTGAAGGTTTTGTCATGGGTCTTTTTAATATGGCAATGTTTGCCGGCTTGAGTATTGGACCTTTGTTAGGAGGCATTATCAACGATCATTTCAGCCTCCAATATACATTTGTCTGTATGGGTTTTTTATCCCTTACAGGTTTCTTTTTAAGTCTATATCTTCTTCCGCCAACCAGGCTGGAGAATGCTGCTTTTAAAAGGCCTTCCCCACCTGCCTGGGGGAAACTGATAAACGATAAAATGATTGCCGGTCTTTTTTTTTTCCGCTTTGGCTATACTGCCGGTATAGGAATTATCTGGGGCTTTTTACCGGTTTTAGCGGGTGTTGAATTAGGACTTTCCGCTTCGTCCATTGGGTTTCTTGTAATGCTTGGCGTTTTTGCCAGCGGAAGTTTGCAGATGCCCATGGGTTTGCTGGCAGATCGAATTAATCGCACATGGATGGTTATTACAGGTGGTTTAATTATTGTAGTGGCAATGGCCTCTTTTAAATGGGCTACCGGGTTTAATCATCTGGTTATAGTCAATCTTGTTTTTGGATTTGGTGGGGGAATAGCCATGCCGGCTTTAATGGCCATTACCATTCAAAAAGGTAAAAAATCAGGCGCCATGGGGTCGGTGATGGCTCTTTTAACCGTGGGCCATAGCTTTGGCATGTTTGTTGGATCTACTTTAGCCGGTCTGATGATGGATTTTTTTGAACTGCGCCACGCCTTTGCCCTGGGAAGTGTAATAATGGCTGTTTGTACAGGGCTTTTTATTATCTGCACTTTTACCCCTAAAGGCACTGGTTCAGTTGAATAGGTAAAAAAGGTTAGCGGATTATGCCTGTTAAAACAAATAGTTATATCAACCATGCTGGTTTTACCATAAGTCGCTGTAACCTATTGATATAATTGAATCACCTATTTAACTGAACCAGTGCCGTGACCAGAGAACGCATAGTTATCCAATGCTTTGATGTCTGATACCAGCTTAGCGCGTACCGGATTCAGGTGGATATATCGTACCAGTTCCAACAGATAAGCATCTTCCTGGCACAAGATAGACTTGTAGCGGTTTTGAAAAAAATGGCCGTGACGCCGGTTGTGCGAAACAACGTAACCGGTCAGCAAACGACGCATCACCGTAGCGATGGGGACCAGCCCCGTCCTAAACAGCAAATGAAAAAGCGCATAAGTCTAAATGTTGTAGTGTCGTCCAACTGACTTAAATTACGACTATTT
>JASFBJ010000408.1 GCA_030149585.1 Desulfobacterales bacterium
GCGGATGCTAATTCGGCATCGATCAGTCGTTTGCGTGTGGTATCCTCATCAAAACCCAATGCATCAGCAACAGCCTTGCCTGTATGTAGAAGCGCTTCAAGTTCTTCTATCTTTTTTTGTGCGGCAGATGTTTTTGATCTGGTCGTATCGAGTTCATGGAGGAGAGACTGCATCTCTATCTCTTGTTTCGCGAGTTGCTCCTGTACTAATCGTTTTTCCTTTTTTAATGCTTCAGTTTTTTTATGAACGGTAATTGGCTTTTTCGGCTGAGCATAGGGAGGGCATTTATCCTGTTTCCCACCATTAATGATGAAAAACCAGCAACCAAGTTTAAAAGCATCTTTGAGAGGATCCATTACGCTGAATTGCCGGTTTAATTCATTATGTGCGGCCTTGTTACCGGCCAGACGGATGTTGTGGAATGAATTAAGGACTACTGCAGGGACGGCTTTTTTTAATTTATCTGCGTTGAGTAGTTCAAATAAAGAGTCTGAAACAGGTTTTGGTAAATTATTTCCATCATAAAACCTGCGAATCATAGCCTCTATAAATGATCGGAGTTTAACCAAAGCGCCCTCAGGGTCAGGCCAGGCATACTGTTCGGCAAATCCGCCAAGGCTGGCGAGTTCCGGCCATTTATCCCGAAGAAACTCAAAATTTACAGATTCCATGATAATTCCGCTCATGTCCAGGTGTTACGCAACACCCATGCCGGTGTTATGTTACTTTGTATTTTTTCATCCAGTTTGTAAAAGTCTGATAACTTGGCAGCCCAACGAGCCTGGCAGCATTAGTCTTGTTCCCGTTTGCTTTATCCATTGCTTTTTTCAAGTAATGTTGTGCTAATTTATCCATAAGTTCAGGTAAGTTAACGCCATCCTCAATAGGTCTGTCAAGGAGGCTGTCTTTTTTAAAAAGGGATATCGGTATCATGGCTTCCTTGATATCTTCAAGGCTAATGGTATTGCCGGTTGACCACATCGCAGCTCTCATTAAGGTGTTTTGAAGCTCCCGTACGTTGCCCGGCCATTCATACTGAAGCATAAGATTTTTGGCTCCGGCAGAAATTTTTTTATGTATGTATCCGGGTTCATTCTCGCCCTCGATGTTTATTTGGCTGATAAGCGCTTCAGTTACCAGGCCGATGTCTCCTGCTCGTTCCCTTAAAGGCGGAAGTTTGATAATCGCCACGGCAATTCTATAAAAAAGGTCTTCTCTAAATCTATTTTTCGCTATTTCATCTATCAAATTCCGATTGGTTGCGGCAATGATCCTTGTATTGAATTTAACCGGTTTGGTTGCTCCGAGCCTTGAGACCTCTTTTTCCTGAAGTACCCTAAGGAGCTTAACCTGGCCAGGCCAGGGTAGCTCACCAAATTCATCAAGGAAAAGGGTTCCTCCGTCTGCTGCCTCAAAATACCCTTTTTTTTGCTTATCCGCACCTGTAAAAGCGCCCTTTTCATAACCAAAGAGTTCTGATTCCAACAAGGTCTCAGGAATTGCACCACAATTTACAGGAATAAACGGGCCTTTGCTGCGAATTCCTGCTTTATGGATAGCACGGGCAAGGAGTTCCTTCCCTGTGCCTGATTCTCCCTCAATCAATACAGGCACAGAACGAGGGGCGATGCGCTGGGCTTTTAAGATGACTCTCTTCATCACGTTGCTGCGATGAATAAGATGTGTAAATTCAGGCGCATTCGGAGATAGTCCTTCTGCAAGACGTTCCAATTGATTGTCAGGGCCACGCAGGAGATCCGGGATAAATTCTGCTGAAATATCAAAGGGTACTGATGCTGTTTTAACGCCTTTTTGAGGAAAAGACTCAATCAGTTCCGCCGGAAATCGGGTCTTGGCAAGAATAATCCAGACCGCAGCCATGGCCGGTGTACCGGGACTAAGATGAAAAGACGATAACAGCTCTTTCCCATGGCGAGATTGAATATTTGATAATACTCTCGTTGCCGCTTCATAGATTTCACTGAAATTTGTAGGGCTGGTCAATTTCTTGTAGTGCAGAACAATTTTACTATTTGTGAATGATGCAAGCCAATGGATATATTGATCAGTTTCATCCGGTGCCAAATCACTGATAAGATCCACTTCATCAAATTCCCTTGCCTGGATTGCCTGGCAAACAGGCCCAACCCCGTCCTTTTTAGAACCTTTTGATGCCCGAATATCAGTGAATCCGATCCAGCTTGTCAGGATTTTTACCATGCAGTCTTTAATACAAAATATTTTGTGTTAATACAAGTAATTTTGTGAAGGTATTTTTGAGCGAGCCCTCATGGTATGCATCCCCAGGCAGAGCCTGGGAATGAGGGAAAAAATTTAATCATTTTAGCTGGTTTCATATAGCCTTAAGGAATTCGAACTTTAACGATCAGAGGTAAATGGTCGGAAGCAACTTTCGTCAGTTCCGTGTTCGGTACCTCAATGCCGATCACCTCGATACTGGAGTCAATAAAGACATGATCGATGCGAGCGAATGGAAAGCGCCCAAAAAGTGTTTTTTTGGGGCGATGGTTGGCCAGTTCGACCTGCGCATCAAGAAGAAGGGTGCGGAACCCGCGGCATATACTCGAAGAAGGGAGCGCGTTGAAGTCGCCGCATAGAATGGTCGGCTCGCGACAATCCGGATGCGATAGCCAGC
>JASFBJ010000409.1 GCA_030149585.1 Desulfobacterales bacterium
TTATGAAAAAAATATTATTTGTAGACAATAGTCCGGTCATGCTTGAGCTTATGACCAAACTGGTGCAAAAAAAAACAGAGCATCAGGTTTTTACAGCCAATGATGGTTTGGAGGCACTGGATTTTTTAAAAAATAATATTCCGGATATCATCTTTGTTGACTTGATAATGCCCCGAATTGACGGAAAACAGCTTTGCCGACTGATTCGTAACATGCCGAATTTAAAAAAGGTAAAAATTGCAATTTTATCCGGAGTCGCAGCTGAAGAGAATCTTGATCCATATGAGATCGGCGCTGATTATTTAATTGCCAAAGGTCCGTTTAATATAATGGGTAAATTTGTACTGGATTATATAGACAGCAGTTACTCTGAAAATAGTGATGAACTAAAACAAAATGTTCAGGGCCTGGATTATGTTCGTCCAAGGGAGATAATTCAGGAACTGCTTTCAGAAAAAGATAGTCTGCGTACATTAATGAATAATATATCAGAAGGTATTCTGGAGTTAACCGCTGATTTTCGTATTGTTTATACTAGCCCTTCTGCTCCGGCTATGCTTGGAATAAGAGAGTCTGAAGCCTTAGGATTATTTTTTACAGATTTGTTTTCAGGAAAGGATTTTAAAAGAGTAAAGCAGATATCCAAAAGTATAAAATATGATCACCAGGAAATTAAGTTTAAAACGCCATTGAAAATAAAAGATAAACTCCTGGAGGTGAAACTGCTGCCTGTTAAAAAACAAGAACTTAGAATATTTGTCATAATAATGGATGTGACCCAAAAAGTTAAACAGGAAGCTCTTTTACGAAAGTCCCAGAAAATGGAAGCCATAGGAACCCTGGCTGCAGGAGTTGCCCATGACTTTAATAATCTGTTAATGGGCATTCAAGGCTATACATCTCTTATCCTGCTGAATTTGGAAACACAGGATCCATATTATAAAATGCTTAAAAGTATAGAGCAGCAGGTTGAAAGTGGTTCAAAATTAACAGGGCAACTGCTCGGGTATGCCAGAAAGGGAAAATACGAAGTCAATACGCTTAATTTAAATCAATTAATAAAAGATACAAGTGATACAATTAGAAGAACCAGAAAACAGATATCAGTTAAGGTGAAACTGGAAAAAGAACTGTTTCAGATAAGAGCTGATAAAAGTCAGATTGAACAGGTATTATTAAATATTTTTATTAATGCAGCAGATGCTATGACCGAAGGCGGAACCTTATCTGTTAAAACAAAAAATACAGATCACCAACATATTCAAAACACTCTTTACGAGGTAAATGCCGGCAATTATATTTTAATTATAATAAGTGATAATGGAATCGGCATGGATAAAATTACCCTGGAGCATATTTTTGATCCGTTTTTTACAACAAAGGAGATGGGCCACGGCACTGGATTGGGGCTGGCATCTGCCTATGGTATTATCAAAGGGCATAAAGGTTATATAGAGGTGGAATCAAAAAAAGGAAAGGGAACCACTGTCTTTGTTTATCTGCCGGCTTTATCATCAGGCAGGAAAAATATAGAAGAAAAAAAAGTGGTTGAAAATAGAGAAAATATCATGACCGGCACAGAGTCAGTGCTTTTGGTTGATGATGAAGAAATCGTTCGGGACGTTGGACAAAAAATGTTAATGGCTTTGGGCTATAAGGTTTTTTTAGCGGAAAGCGGAATGCAGGCAATTGAAATTTATAATACTCAAAAGAACGTCATTGATCTGATAATTTTAGATATGGTTATGCCTGAAATGGGAGGAGGCCAGGTTTTTGATATTTTAAAAAGTATCAGTCCTGAAGTAGTTGTGCTGCTTTCCAGTGGGTACAGTCTAAATGGTGAAGCATCTGCTATTATAAAGCGGGGCTGCAAGGGTTTTATTCAAAAACCATTTAATCTAAAAGGTCTTTCAGATAAATTAAAACAACTCATACACGAAAATCTATAGCAGTTCATAACAGGAAAAAATTTATGGGAAAGATATTAATTTCAGACCAGAAAGAAGAAAAAACTATTGCTGAAAATAATCTTCAGAATAAAAATGACCAGGTTTTGAATGCAGCAAAGAAAAGTTCGCTTGAGATTGAGCAGGGCAATGAACTTATGCGTAATGTAATAAAATATGCAATGGACGCAATTGTCGTGACTGATTTGGCTGGTAAACTTGTTGAATGGAACCCTGCGTTTGAACGGTTGCTTGGCTATAACCGGAAAGAACTTGAACAACGGATTTTTTATTATCTTTTGCCAAAAGAAGAAAGACAAAAAAATGATAGGCTCACAAAAAAACTGCTGAATACAAAAAAATCAATAAGCACAGAGACTATATTTATAACAAAAGAGCGGAAAAAGATTTCCGCTTTAGTAAACGTTTCATTATTAAAAGATAAAAATGCTCAGGTTAACGGCTTTGTAGCAATTATTCGAGATCTGACGGAAACGCATATGGCAGAAGAAAAAATAAGGGCATTAGAACAAAACTATGCTCAGGCATTGGAAAATGCTAATGATGCAATTATGATAGTGCAAAGAGCCATGATCTGTTATGCCAATAAAAAGCTGAGCGAATATACAGGATATAGCGTTTCAGAGCTGCTGGAATTAAAATATTTTAAGGTGGTTGCACCTGAAGATAGAAATATTACCGACAAAA
>JASFBJ010000410.1 GCA_030149585.1 Desulfobacterales bacterium
GGGCAATAAAAAAATGATTATCAGTGTAACCCATTTTCCTTCCCCCGCTGGAGTTCCCTCTGCTTGCGCTGGCATCCAAGTCCAATCTGGGGTACGCATCGGCCCTGGTAAAGCCTAATGATGCACGGGCTTCTTCTATTCGACTGGCCGCAATTCTTATGTCTTTATTGTCCTGCAATGCCGCGGTAACCAATGAACGCAAAACAGGATCGTTGAACAGCTCCCACCATTTCAGGCCCACCGTGATTTTCGCTTCTTTATCGGCAAACCTGTAAAGATCAGGTGTTTTTATGACAGGTTTTTTATAATCAGGACCCAGCATACAACCCGTAAGTGATACTATCGCTACCAGCGTAACTATTCTAACCAGTTTTTTTATTTCCATAATCGTCATGATTTTTTTGTATCAGCCTTCAATTGAAGATCTCGTTTCTGTTCATACTTTCCTGTTTTGCCTATGAAGATAAAGAGCATCGGATAAAAGAAAACGCCAAGAATAGTTGCAAGCGTCATTCCCCCTAATAAAGCCATACCCATGACTACTCTTGCCTCTGAGCCGGCGCCGGAAGCAACAACTAATGGAAAAATTCCTAAAATAAACGAAAAAGCCGTCATCAATATCGGCCTGAATCGTAACTTAGCGGCTTTTACGGCCGCATCGTACAGGGAGAGCCCTTTGTCGAATTCCAGTTTTGCAAACTCAACGATGAGTATGGCATTTTTAGCCGCCATTGCAATGAGCATCACAAGGGCTATCTGTGCAAAAACGTTGAGTTCATAGCTCTGACTGAAGAGTCTGGCTATGAACAAGGCTATAAACGCACCGAATATTGCAAAGGGGGTTCCCAGCAAGATACTGAAAGGTAATGACCAGCTTTCATACTGGGCGGCCAATATAAGAAAAACGAATAACAATGCAAAGAGGAAAGCAACAGAACCTGTTCCTGCCGCCTTTTTTTCCTGATATGACATATTACTCCACTCAAATCCCATATCAGCCGGAAGAGATTCTTTGGCCACTTCTTCCAGGGCATCCAGTGCCTGGGCTGAAGTAAACCCGGGGGCAGGCCCGCCACTGAGCTCTATGGCTCTATATAAATTAAATCGATTGGTATAATCCGGCCCCGCAATCTCCTTAATGCTTACAAAAGTTGATAATGGAACGTTTTTGCCCTCTTTGTTTTTTACAAAAAAGAGATTAATCCCGTCTTCGTTTAATCGGTATTGAGGTTCGGCCTGAATATACGCTTTGTACAACCTGCCGAATCTATTAAAATCATTGACATAGGAACCGCCCAGAAAGGCCCCTACTGTGGTATAAATGCTATTTAAGGAAACACCTGCTTTAAGTACTTTTTCTTTATTGATTTCCATGTAGCGTTGGGGGACGTTTGCACGAAAGGTTGTAAATACAGTTCCGATTTCAGGTCGTTTCATGGCAGCCTGAATAAATTTTGCAGTCTGTTTGGAGAGGTAATCCGGTGTATTACCCCCTTTATCCTGAATCATCAGCGTAAATCCGGAACCGCTTCCCAAACCGGGAATGGCCGGCGGTCCAAAGGCAAATACCTGTGCCTCGTTAATGGCGGATCGAAAATCAATATTTAGTTGGGCAACAATTTCTTTGGCGGTTTTATCCCGCTTATTCCAATCCTTGAGGGAAACAAAAATAAAACCGTAATTACTGGACATGCCACCTGAAAGCATGCTGAATCCGGTCGCTGTTGTAATAAATTGCACCTCATCATATTTTTCAATGATTTTTTCGACCTTCCCTGCAACGACATCTGATCTTTGCAGGGATGCAGCATCAGGCAACTGTATATTTACAAGGAGATACCCCATATCTTCTGAGGGCATAAAACCGCCGGGAATTCTTTTTCCAAGTAAACCCATGGCAATGGACAAAATAACGATAAATATCAGTCCTATGGTTATTTTACGTGCCACGATACGGGTAAAGCCCATATATGCATTGGTAGATTTGTCAAAGATTTTGTTAAAGATTCTAAAAAATATCCCTAATGGACCACGATACGGTTTTTGTTTTCTGAGCAAAAGTGAGCACAGGGCAGGGCTCAGGGTTAACGCGTTAACTGATGAAAATACCACTGAAACGGCAACGGTGATGGCAAATTGTTGATACAGGCTTCCGGTTATTCCCCCTATGGCGGCAACCGGAATAAACACGGCAACCAGAACCAGCGTGGTTGCAATAATAGGGGAGGTTACTTCTTTCATCGCATGTACGGTTGCCTGTTTAGGTTCCATACCGTTTTCAATATTGACCTGAACTGCTTCCACCACCACGATGGCATCGTCAACAACAATACCGATGGCCAGGACCAGACCCAGAAGAGATAACACATTGATGGTAAAACCGATTAACGGGAATAGAATAAACGCGCCGATAAGAGAAACGGGTATGGCGATGGTGGGAATCAGCGCCGCCCTCCAGTCCTGGATAAAAATAAAAACCACCAGGATAACCAGCGCCAGGGCGATCAATAGAGTTTCGATGATTTCATCAATGCCTGCCGTAATGGCCAGAGTGGTGTCCAGAGATACGTCATATCTGAAACTCTCAGGGAAAGATCCGGAAAGTTCTTCCATTGTATTTTTGACTTTTTCGGCCAGTTCAACGGCATTG
>JASFBJ010000411.1 GCA_030149585.1 Desulfobacterales bacterium
CAGGATACGGCCAGATCACAAGCAGATCCGTTCTCATGCGTCCTATGCCGTATTCTCGTTCTACACGGCCTCCGCCATTAACAATCCTCTGAAGAAATGCCTGGAGCAAAAGTTGAGGTCCGGCTTCTTTATAATCGAATCTCTCGACCCAGTGTTCTGAGTGCTTTCGAAAGAATTCCTGGAAAGCAGTTAAAAGCTTATCCATATTCAAACGACTGTCTTGAGAATAAATATACCATATTGGATCATGGCTGATGGTTAACTGTGTGCTGTAAATCAGTTCTCTTGGTATGATCTCCTGATATATTTTGTTGGCAATCCGTATCTGCCCCTCTGTCCGAATCAGCCCCAGGTCGCGAACATAGTAAATATCATCCACTGGAATCTGCTCCGGCTGATCACCACCTGCCAATATCGGCTCAATAACACGCCTTACACGCTCTTCCTCGAGTTTGTCTGCCAGTTGATCAATATGCGTATCTCTCCTCAGAATAATATTTTCTTTGGCTTTCCTGATCATATCTTTTGTAATCGGTCCGGTTCGATCCCGCCCGTCCTTCATATCAAAACAGACCTCATAGCCAAGTGCGTTTACTAACCATGGCTGCCCCTGTGTCAAGTCCCACACCAAATCCAGCGCTTTGTCTTCAAACACCTGACCGGTCTCCTTTGTATGCTGACTATAAAGGAGAGATACCTCTTTCCTGGAAAAATCTCCCAACCGCAGGGACTCAGCCTTGATATTAAAGACGCTTCCACCGGTAATAATCGCCTTTTCCTGTGTTGAGCGTATCCTGTAATCCCGAACATCCCGAACACCGCACAGGATAATACTTTGTGGAAAGGATGCCGGACGTTTGGAATATCCTGTTCGCAATTGTCGTAAAATCGAAATCAGGGTATCTCCTACAAGCGAATCTATTTCGTCTATGAGAATCACGAGCGGCAGTGAACTTTCTTTGGCCCAAAGAGACAGCATTTTGTTCAGGGCTCCGTATTCACCACTTTTTTCCAAAACCTGTAACCAGCGAGATTCAGGAAAATCATCATTTAGAAAATCAATGGCGCTGGATGCCATTTCATCCAGGATTGTTCTCATGCCTTGCCGCACATCCTCTCTTGCAGCCTGGGCGGATTCTACATTGAAATAGAGGCATCGATATTGACTACCGGCATTCAGATGCTCCATCAACGCAAGCAGGCACGTTGTTTTACCGGTTTGTCTTGGAGCATGCAAAACAAAATATTTTTCCTGATTAATCAGAGAAAGTATTTCCTCCAGATCAAACCTGTTTAATGGAGATAAGCAGTAATGTTTTTTGCGCTTAACGGGTCCGGCGGTATTGAAAAAACGCATAGCGGTTTCCTTATTTTAATGGTATCCCTCAAATTTAGTTTACACTTTTTAGATGCTGGTTCTTGCCTGGTTCCCCTGCTCCAGCCATGGGAACTTCCATACGGTATGTATTCAACATTCAACCTACGGTAGAGACGGGTTTGAAACCCGTCTCTACAAATTCCCATGCTCCAGCATAGATTATCATATAAATAATTTCACTGCGTTATCGGTCGTCGGAGTATTACAATACGTCTTCCTCCCTCTGGCCTTGTGCCAATTTTTAAAATAGGGTTATTATCTGACAATCTATAGATTTATATCAATTTATAAGGCAGTTTTAAAACTTTGACTTCATTTTCCAACTGCTCAAATTCCGGATCTTTATGCACAAGAGTTGAATCATACAAAACCGCCGTTGCTGCTATCCATGCGTCAGCAAAAGAAAGCTTATTGGCCGCTTTTAATCTTCCGGCTATTAAGCCAAGCTCTTCTGAAGATTCAATTCTTGTTATCGCCAGTCTGTTCATTAATTTAACTCGTTTTCGAGCTTCCTCTTGTCCCTGCTCTCGAAAAGTGATGTAAAAAACTTCAGTAAAGGTAGCAAAACAAACAAAAATAATAATTTCCTCTTTCTTTGCCGACTCAAGTAGTTTCTGAACTGTTTCTGCTCCTTTTTCATCTTCAAAGAATGTTAAGAAGGCAGAACTGTCCAGAACGTAATTTCTATCTTCCCCATTTTGATTCTTCAATATTTAAATCCTCTTTTCGGGATTTTAGTAATTTTTCAGTCAAGTTCAAACCCCTTGCGCAACCTTTTAAATCTCTAATTGGATCAATTTCCAACCCAGGATTAATCTCCTCAAAAGGTTCGTCAAGGAAAGTAACAATTACTTTTCTTTTTTTCTTAATCGAAATTTTTTTTATCAATTCAATCTTCCCTTTATCATATACCCCATTTATTGATAGCATGTGCGCCTCCTGTTTTGATGGATGTTTGTCTTTTTTGCCATCGTTCCCACCTTTTTTAAGGCTGAAGGTTACCTCACCACCACTGGAAAATTCGGCATGGTTTTTGGTATCTCCGTGGTCGGGTGCTGGCTTCCGCGGGTGAGAGCCTTGTATAGGGGTTGGGGACGCCCTTTATATTTCCATATTTACAGTTTTAGACTTAAGGATCGATGAAATTGCAGCCCTTTTGTTGTACTATTATCTCTCCTGGCTTTACTGACTGACTCACCTCTGCCAATGAGAAATTCCAGCGCCTTGCTATTTTAGCTATACCAATACCAGGGTCTCTTAC
>JASFBJ010000412.1 GCA_030149585.1 Desulfobacterales bacterium
ATTTCAGGGCCGGAAAATAAAGCCATAGAGAATTTTACCATTCTTGATGCAGGCGGCAAGCTGGTGACACCAGGTTTGATAGATATGCATGTTCATTTCAGGGAGCCAGGCTTTGAATATAAGGAAACAATTGCAACAGGCTGCAAGGCTGCTGCTCATGGTGGATTTACAGCAGTTTGCACCATGCCCAATACCAATCCGGTTAATGATAACCCTCAGACAACAGGGTTTATCATGAAAAAAGCTCAGGAAGCCGATCTGGTGAGGGTCTATCCGGTTGGCGCCATCAGCAAAGGATTAAAGGGCAAGGCCTTAAGTGAGTATAAAGAACTAAAAGACGCGGGTGTCATTGCTCTGTCTGACGATGGTCGCCCGGTTGTCAGCAGCCTTTTGATGCGAAGGGCTTTGGAGTATGCCAAAACCTTTGATCTTTTAATCATTTCCCACTGTGAAGATCTGGAACTGACTGCCGGTGGTGTTATGAACGAGGGCGCTTTAGCCACCCGTCTTGGATTGGCCGGCATACCAAATGCTGCTGAAAGCATTATTATAATGCGGGATATTGCCCTTTGTGAACTCACTATGGCGCCGCTGCATATTGCCCATGTCAGTACTGTAGAATCAGTTGCAGCCCTCAGAGACGCAAAAAAAAGAGGCATACCGGTTACAGCAGAAACAGCGCCCCACTATTTTACACTGACCGAAGATGCACTGAAAACATATAATACCAATGCTAAAATGAGCCCTCCATTGCGAACCGCCAAAGATCGGGAAGCTATATGGGAGGGACTTGCCGATGGAACCCTGGATGTGATAGCAACAGATCATGCGCCTCACTCTGTAATTGAAAAAGAGGTGGAGTTTGAGCTGGCCGCCAATGGCGTTGTCGGGCTTGAAACATCAATTCCACTGGGCCTGGAACTTGTGAGAAAAAAGATTATTTCAATAAACGGGCTTATAAAAAAGATGTCTTTTAATCCAGCTCGTATTCTGGGGCTTGATTACGGCTTAAAGCCAGGCAGCCAGGCAGATATTACCATCATTGATCCTGATATAGAGTATACACTTTTGCCGGAAAATTTAATGTCTTTAAGCAAAAACACACCCTTTGAAGGCCGGCAATTAAAAGGCAAAGCCGTTTGCACCCTTGTTGCCGGCAAAATTATTTTTAATGAGCTGTAAACCTGAATCAAATGAATGAAAAATCCCGCCACATTTTAATTGTAGATGATGAGCTCAGCATGCGCGAGTTGCTCGAGTATATGCTGAAAAAAGAGGGGTACAGGGTCTCTACTGCCGCAAACGGCAAAATTGCTTTGAACATGATTGCAAAGCAGAATTATGATCTTTTGCTTTGCGATATTCGTTTGGGAGATCTTACCGGCATTGATGTATTAAAAGGCGCCAAGAAAAAAGATCCTCATACTGTGGTTATCATGATTTCCGCCTATATCTCCACTGAAACCGCTGTTGAAGCCATGAATGAAGGGGCATATGATTATGTTCCCAAACCATTTAATAATGAGGAGCTGAAACAGACGATTGCCAATGCTCTGGATCGCAAAACCCTTGAGCATGAGAAGAAAATTATTGAAAAAGAGTTAAAAGAGACTCTTCATTTTGGCAGTATTATCGGCAACAGTCCTCGAATGATGCATATTTACGAGATGATTCGCCAGGTTGCGGGAACCAGGACCAATATTTTAATTACTGGAGAAAGCGGCACAGGAAAGGAACTTATTGCCCGCGCAATTCATTATCAAAGTGATCGCTCTGATAAAGCTTTTGTTGTGATCAATTGCGGCGGTATTCCTGAAACATTAATGGAAAGTGAATTATTCGGTCATAAAAAAGGTTCGTTTACCGGCGCTGATCAGGATAAAAAGGGTTTTTTTGAAATAGCTGATCAAGGGACAATCTTTTTGGATGAGATTGGCGAGCTTAATATACAGATGCAGGTCAAGCTGCTGCGTGCTGTTCAGGAAAAAGTGTTTAAAAGGGTTGGCGGAACCCATGATATTAATGTGGATATCCGGATTATCTCGGCTACAAATAAACAGCTTGAACATGAAGTGATCTCTGGAAATTTCAGGGAAGATCTTTTTTACCGCTTAAATGTAATTGAATTAAAAATGCCGCCCCTTAGAGAAAGAAAGGCGGATTTACGTATTCTGGTTCAACATTTTCTTGAGAAATATTCAAAAGAGATGGGCAAGGAAATAACCAAAATTTCCTCCTATGCCATTGAATTATTAAAAAAATATGATTTTCCAGGCAATATCAGGGAACTGGAAAATCTAATAGAACGAAGTGTGGCCCTTTCCAGCACCAATATTTTGCTGCCGGACAGCCTGGCTCTTTCTATCCACAAACAACGCTGGATTGAAGGTGTCAGCAACCGGCGTTTTGATCTTGATGAGGTTGCCTATGGTGTATCTCTGGATAATATTATGGCGGAAATTGAAAGGGCCTATCTCCTGAAAGCCATGCAGTGCAGTAATGGCCACAAGAAAAAAGCCGCTGACCTGCTTGGCATCAGCTTTCGTTCCATTCGATACCGCCTCAGCAAGCTGGATGCTGAAAAAGATTTTGCTGAATAATCAACTCTAATTGATCTCTGCTGAAATTCAAGTCATTTT
>JASFBJ010000162.1 GCA_030149585.1 Desulfobacterales bacterium
TGCCGGTGATTCACAGCCGGCTCTTTTGCAAACTTCCAGCAGTGCAATAAAAACGCCCCAATCAATCAGACAAATTCTGAATAATATAGATCAATTTCTGGGAAATAAGGTTAAACTCACTGTTTTTTATGGGGATCCTCGCAGAGAAATTGCAGGCATACCAAATCGGCGCAGTGACTGGCCGGTTTATGATGACAGCGCTGCAATTTATGCCAGCGGCAGCCTGCCGCAAGGACTTTCCCATTATACACAAAAAGATTGGGGAACGCCTCTTGAAATAACCGGCATTATCAGCAAAACCAGTAGAGGTCTTGTCTTTATCAAAGTTAAAAAGGCAATAATCCGCTAAAACAACAAGCGCATAAAAGTGTGAAAATATATCTTTTTAGAGGAGAAAGCTGTACTGGCGCGCTCCATGAATAACGCGGCGTATTTGAACAGTTTGGCCTTTAACAACATAAAATACAAGATACTTGCCGACAATCAACATTCGATAACCGAGTTTTTTGAGCCGTTCATCATTTGGGATTACACCAATCAATGGATTTAACGCTAACTGAGAGATTGCCTTATCAAATTTTTCAAGATGAGCGGTGGCAGTGGTTGGATTGTCTTTGCGGATGTATTTAAAAATAGCAATCAGGTCCTTTTGGGCTGGACTTAAATAGCGAATCAAATAAGATTTGCTCATCTAACTTCTTTGCTTAGATGTCTCATCATATCACGGTGGGTTATCCCGTTTTCGCCCCCGGCATCCAACACCTCAGCTTCCCCAAGTTTTTGATATAGTTCAAGCAATCCATAAAGACGTTCATAATGGGCATGGCTCATAACAACTAAATTGCTCTGTCCGTTTTTGGTTACAAACACAGGTTTGTCTTCACTATGGCAAAGTTCTGATATCTCGTTGGCTCGATTTTTTAAATGAGATATTGGCCTGATTAAAGGCATGAATTTCTCCCTCTATTATTTTAAAAATAGATTATCATAAAAATGATATTTGTCAATTTATAGTTAAAAAATCAACATAGGCGCTGAAATCTACCGATCTTTGATTCTATAAAACTCAGATAAATAATTTTACTCTAAACAAAAACCGGAGCTTTTTCAGGGGCTTTTATAATGAAACTGATTATAAAAGCAACAGCCAAAATAAGGCCGGCTACAAGAAAAGCCGGTGAGTAGCGGCCGGTCACATCATAGATATAGCCGGCCAGAGGTACACCGGCAGCTCCTCCGACAGTGGCGCCAAAAATAAGAATGCCGTAAATAGTGCCGGAGTATTTTACCCCGAAAAAATCAGAACTCATTTTTATAATGACCGGAACCATCCCCCCATAGCTGAGTCCGAAAAGAGCGGCAATAACATAAAAAAGCCAGAGGGATTCGGCAAAAAATAATAGCAGTAAAAGGGATAGAAGCAATCCCAGGCAGGCTGATAATATCATCCTGGTACCGATCTTATCAGCTGCTCCGCCCAAAAATATCCGGCCCAGCATGCCGCCGGCCCCAATCAGAGTCATGGCAAAGGCTGCAGGCACTGGATCAATATTAAAATCCTGCATATGAGCCACCAGATGGGTAGTTACCATGGCCACTCCAAATATCATGGCAATAAAGATGTAGAGTAATAATGCAAAAGAGAGGGTTTTCACTGTTTCGCGTACAGTAAAATCCCTTGAAACCGGTTTTATTATGTCAGAACCAGCATCATTTTCAGCACTATCGGTCTGTTTTTCATCAAAAGGATTTTGATCTGGATTTTTTAGCATCAGAGCTGCCGGGATTCCTGATACGATTATAATAATTCCAATAATGATGAAAGCACTACGCCAGCCAAAAATTGAAATAATCCAGGTCATCAAAGGTGGAATAACCATCTGACCGGCACCAACTCCAGCGCCTACAATTCCTAAGGCCAGACCTCTTCTGGCAGTAAACCATTTGGTGACCGCTGAAATGGGTGGTACATAAGCCGCGCCCATGCCGGCGCCTACAAATATGCCGAAAAAAAGATATAAATGCCATGGAGCGCTGACAAAATAAATTAACATATACCCCAAAGCAGTTAAAATCGTGCTTCCGGCCACAACTTTGTGGGGACCATATTTATCGCTGAGGGTGCCCATGATAATTGAAAATATTCCGTGAACTACCATATAAAGAGACAAGGCACCGCTGGTCATAGCCCGCGACCAGCCCAGCTCAGCTGTCATGGGCTTTAAAAAAACACTAAAACAATAATAAGTGCCATATAAAATAAAAACTAAAAAAAAACCAGCGGCCATGACAACCCAAGCCTGTTTGCTGTTATTTTTTTCCTCTAAACCAGGAGATTTAGCTGAGTTGCAATTTTCCATAAGATATAAAGAATTTCTTTCCATAAAGAAGATGAATAAAACAGGAGTGTTTATAATACGGTCTGGTTGATATCCTGCCAAAGCCTGGTGGTTTTTGCAAGTCTTTTCCCATCCAGGCTGATTACCGGCACAGCTCCCATCAAGGAATTGGTAATCAGCATTAGATCCATTTTAGCTGGATCAGCAGGTTCAATAACGCGAGTTATAACCTTATAACCTAAAGAAATCAGGTACTCACAAACAGCAGCCTGCATAATACCCGGCAAAACATGTGAGGAAAATGGAAGGATAACCTGTTTTTCCTTTATAAAAAGAAGGTTGCCAGTGTTTGTTTCTGATAATGTATTATCCGGGTTAAGAATCAATGCCTCATCATATCCATTTTTGACAGCCCTTTGCCCGGCAAGCAGATAATAAAGATAATTTAAGGTCTTATGAGCGGCCAGAGGACTTTGACGCGGTTCAGGAAAAGTTCCAAGTCTGATTCCAAACTCCTTTCGAGATGACAGGCGATGGATGTAGGGACGGGCACTAACTATAAGATTATAATCCAGAGCAGGATATTCCTTTTGACCTTTGACAGCCATAATTTTGAGTGCTGTGGTTTTATTCTCCATTTTATTTTTATCAAGTACCTGGGAGATAATCGCAGGCCAGCTCAAATCCGGTGGTTCAAAGTTAAATAATTCCTGCCAGGTTTGATTAAATCGCTTGATATGGGCTTTTAGATAACATGGGCAGCCTTTATTAACACGGATTGTTTCAAAAAAACCAAAACCATATTGCAAGCCCTGGTCAAAAGCGGAAATCTTTATCCGTCCAACTGGTTTTAATATGCCGCTGTGCCAGGCATAAGCCGCAGGTTTCGCTATTTTGGGTTTTTTTTCTAACAGCTCCATTAAAGAGCGGCCTTTGTGAAGTGTTTCTTCAAATTCATCTTTTGGATCAGAATCATAAATAATGCCGCCGCCCACTGAAAACAAAATCTCATTATTAACAATCACGGCAGTCCGGATAGCAATTGAAAAATCCATGGTTTGATGAAAGCTGATATATCCGATGGAACCAGTATAGATATGACGCTGGTTGGGCTCTAATTCATCAATTATTTCCATGGAACGAATTTTAGGACATCCAGTAATCGAACCTCCAGGGAAAGTGGCTTTAATAAGATCAACTGAATTTTTTCCCTTTTCCAGAGTGCCTTTAATAATCGATACCAGATGATAGACATTTTGATAAGCCTCCAGGCGTTTGTGCTGATCCACAAATACTGAACCAGCCCGGCAAACCTTGCCAATATCATTGCGAAGCAGATCAACAATCATGGACAGCTCAGCATCATCTTTTTTACTCTCTTGCAGCTCTTTTTTTAAAGCTTTGTCAAGCTCTGCTGTTTTCCCTCTTGGACGCGTGCCTTTGATCGGACGTGTTTCAACCTGATTTTTTTGCTGTAGAATGAACCGCTCCGGTGATGTGGAAATAATTTGATGATCACCAGCATTAAGATAGGCAAAAAAAGGCGCTGGATTTTTTTGATAGAGGGCCTTGAAATATTGAAATCCATCACCGTGAAATCCCATGGAAAACCGCTGTGACATATTAACCTGATACACATGACCGGCTGAGATATACTCTTTTATTTTCTTAACTGCATCCAGATAATCATGTCTGGAAATATTGGGCTTAAAATTATTACTATCTCCTGCAAAATCTTGTGAAGGTTTTTTTTGTTCAACAAGAGTTTGTTTAAACCAGACGATATTTCTGTTCATCTCTTCTTTGGAATAATAATCAGGCGCAACTGCATGAAGATGACAAAGGCCGGTAATTTTATCTTTGATGATAATTAAAGATGGCGCAAACATGCAAATATGTGGCAAGCCTAAATCATCTATTGAAGTTCTATGCAGGTTTTCAAGGCAATCCTTTAAATCATAGGCCAGATATCCCAAAAGACCGGCTCCAAGAGGTTTGGGATATTCATCTGGTTTTAATTGATAAGTGTTTAAAATAGTCTCCAGAGTTTCAAAGGGATCGGCCTTAAATGTTTTAGCAGTGTTTTTAACAGTAATCGTCATATTCCGGTTACGGCCTTTAAAAACCAGCCAGGGTTTAATCCCGAGAATATGATATCTTGCGCAATCATGGTCCCCGCCGCTCATAAGCAGCACTGTTCCAGGGCGTTTCACAAATCGCTCTGCCATATCAATAAATGTTTCTGATAATATTAACGGCTCTGAATGAATGGCATTGATTCGGCCGGTTATTGCAGGAATATTCATAAAATAGTCTGATCCGTATATTTGATTGGGTTTATAAGGGGGCCCTTTTTTAAAAAATTTTCTATCAATAAAAAGCCCTGCTCGGTTAAAAAACTTTCAGGATGAAATTGAACACCATGAAGGGGATATTTTTTATGAGATAATCCCATAATTGCATTATCTTGTGACCAGGCAGTAATGGACAGATCAGTCAAAACAGCCCGATTATCAGGTTTGACTATTAATGAATGATAACGAGCTGCCTGAAAAGGGGATTGAAGTCCTTTAAAGATGCCATTCCCATCATGGATAATCCAGCTGGTTTTACCATGCAATGGGATTTTGGCCCGTACTGTTTTACCCTGAAAAGCTTCATTAAGGCATTGCATTCCAAGACAGACCCCTAAAATTGGAATGTGTTGATAAAAATTTCTGATCAATTCAATAGATATTCCAGCCCGGGATGGATCTTTAGGCCCTGGACTGATTAAAATATAGGCTGGATCAAGTTTTTCAATTTGTTCAAGTGTAATCTTATCACTTCTGAAAACCTTTATGGCAAGTGCGTATTGTCTGAACATCTGAACCAGATTATAGGTAAATGAGTCATAGTTATCGATCACCAGCAAGGTTGTCATTATTTCTTCTCCACCCAAAAAAAAACCACCCCATTAGAGTCTGGGTGGCTTGGCCTATTACATAACTCTGAAATTTAATTTCTTTTTATGTCAGGATAAATAATCAAAAACAGATTGACGGGTCAAGCAAAATCAACCTATAATTTAATATTATATGAATAAACTAAAAAAAAGAAACCCCCATAAAGATAAAAAAGAGCAATTTGCGACTGCTGTGGTGGCCAATTCAGCAGGGGAAATATTTGATCTTGACGGATATGCGGCCATTGGAATGGCTGGATCGCAACTTGTACCTCTCAAATATAGCGATATAATCAAGCTGCCCTATGGCTCTGAGTTGATGATGCTGCCGGATCGCATACCCCTTTTATATAATATAGCAAGCCGGAAAATTGAAAAGCTTGAATTTAACCCTTTTGGGCCCAATGAAAAAGTTTTTCCAGTGGCTGCTTTTAACTCTCCTGGATTTGTTATTACCTATAATTGCGCTTATCAGGAAAATAAAGATGCCGGGCTCCTGCCTCTTTTTTCCTATGGTGCAGTGGGATGGCATAAAGATGGTTTTTGTTCCGCCGTACACCAGGTGGATCAGGAAAAACGTCAGGATTTGCGTTTTATGAAAAAAGAGGACGTGGTTTCCGGTATTGGCAGGATGAGAAAAAAAATGCCTGATAATCGTCTGCGGGGTCATCTGGAAAAATGCGCTTTAACTTATAGCTGTCCAGCTGCTAAAAATTTTTTTTTAAGCCGTTTTGAGGCACCTTTGCCAACATCACAAACTTGCAATGCCAATTGCCTTGGATGTCTTTCACTGCAAAAAGACAGCCCGATCTCTTGCAGTCAGGATCGCATCTCTTTTACTCCCTCAGTACGTGAAATAGTTGAAATTACCCTTGCCCATTTTGCAAAGGTTGAGCAAGCAGTAGTCTCTTTTGGCCAGGGCTGTGAAGGAGAGCCTTTGCTGGCTGCAAAGGTTATTGAGCCTGCAATCCGCCAAATCAGGGCCCAAACCAGTAAAGGAACTATAAATTTAAATACCAATGGCAGCCTGCCGAATGTTTTAGATCAACTCTTAGTGGCCGGACTTGACAGCATTCGGATTAGTATTAACAGCCTTTCCCCAGATTGTTATCACACCTATTTTCGGCCCGGAGGATATGAATTTAAGGATGTTATGAAAAGCATCCAGCTGGCTCTTGAAAAAAAAAAACATGTGGCGCTTAACTATTTAAACTGCCCTGGATTTACCGATACTCCAGGAGAAATAACAGCATTGATCCGGTTTCTCCATGAGTATCCGAGTAATATGATCCAGTGGCGCAATTTAAATTATGATCCCGTTAGTTATCTTAAAGCAATGGAACCAGCAGGACCAAACGGAAAACCAGCAGGAATGCTGAATCTTTTGAACCTGATAAAAAAAACTTTCCCAAAAATTAAATTTGGCTATTTTAACCCGCCATGTGAAAAATTTAATAATGATATTTTATAGCAATCTATAGCACCGACAGGCTATAACACCGACCAGCATCATAAAACACATAAAGGAGAAAAAAATGAGTATCAATTTTACCGCTGAGCAGGAAATGATCAGAAAATCCGTTAGTGATTTTGCAAAAAAGGACGTGGCACCCATTGCCTATGAAATTGACAGGGATGAGATTTTTCCGGCTGAAAATTTTAAAAAACTTGGAGAACTGGACATGCTTGGCATCACTGTACCGGAAGAGTATGGGGGCGCAGGTTATGGTTATACTGAAATGTGTATTGTTATTGAAGAGCTGGCAAAAGTATGCATCTCCACAAGCGCTGTTTTCGCGTCCCATGCTGATTTATGTGTGGACAATTTATGCAGAAACGGCAATGAAGAGCAGAAAAAAAAATACCTGCCTGGATTATGCAGTGCCAAATTGATTGGGGGGCTGGCAATGACCGAGCCGGAAGCAGGCTCTGATGTTATGTCCATGGGCCTTTACGCTGAAAAAAAAGGCAATGAGTATATTTTAAACGGC
This sequence comes from Desulfobacterales bacterium, assembly GCA_030149585.1. Taxonomy (GTDB): domain Bacteria; phylum Desulfobacterota; class Desulfobacteria; order Desulfobacterales; family JASFBJ01; genus JASFBJ01. Next base: position 7,275 of record JASFBJ010000162.1, read on the forward strand.
ACAAAAATATTTATCACAAACGGCCCCATTGGCGATATTTTTATCGTATACGCAAAAACCGATACACCGAATGGTTCTCAGCGTGTAACAGCTTTTATCGTTGAAAAAGAATTTGAGGGGTTTGAGGCTGGGAAAAAATATGAAAAAATGGGATGGCGGGGTTCTCCAACCGGAGAATTAATTTTTAATAATTGCCGGGTTCCTGAAAAAAATATCTTAGGCAAAGAAGGAATGGGCGGTCATATTTTAATGAGCGGCTTAAATACCGAAAGAATTGTAATGGCAGCCCAGGCAGTCGGCCTTGCCAAGGGTGCCTTTGAATATGTGTTAAATTACGCAAAAGAGAGAAAACAGTTTGGCAAAGCCTTAACCGAGTTTCAGATGATTCAAGGTAAACTTGCGGATATGTCCATGGAAATTGAGCTGGGCCACCTGATTTCTTATCATGGAGCAGCTCTGGCCGACAACTATTCCAAAGGACCGGCTTTAACGGATAAGGCTTTAAGAAAGAAGATGAATTTAGTTGCTTCCTATGCCAAGCTGTTTACTTCAGAAATGGTAATGAGAGTTACGACTGAAGCTGTACAAATGATGGGCGGCTATGGCTATATGAAAGAATTTCCATTAGAAAGAATGATGCGAGATGCCAAGCTTTCAAGCATAGGGGGTGGAACCTCTGAAATTCAGCGTCTAATTATTGCCAGAGAACTGATTAACTGAGGTTTTAGTATTTTAACACAAAGAAAGCATAATGGTTAATCCTGCTGACTTAAATCAGATAGATAACACGCTGTTTATTCCAACAACAGGAAAAGAGCTTAAGGCTCTTGGATGGAAACGACCCGATATCATACTGGTCTCTGGAGACAGTTATATTGACAGCCCGTATATTGGTATTGCCGTAATTGGGAGAGTCCTTCTAAGCGCTGGTT
>JASFBJ010000163.1 GCA_030149585.1 Desulfobacterales bacterium
GCGCCAATGACTTTCAGCAGATTATGGATGCCTATTTTGAGCTGTACAAAGATAAGGAACGGGGACGGAATAACTTACCCAAGTAGGCGCACAGATTTAGGTCAGGTTTGTTCGATATAAAAGTACAAAAGTTGCAGGAATAGCGAGCTATTTCAAGATTTTTGTATTTTTAGGTCGGACAAAAATGGCCTGAAGCTGTGATGCATAGTTGGGGAAGTTAATTCGACCTCGTTCCTTAGATTGGATAATATTTTTGTTGAAAGATTGTTGCGATCAGTCAAATACGAGGAGGTTATTTTCATTGGTGATACTTTGCAGGGTGGATTAAGTAAAGCTGACCCCTTACACTTTCTGAATAATACTGATTGACAAAATTATTTAACAGCATTATTTTTATACTAAAAAACATAATTCGTCTAAATGTCTAATTTTAGAGATAGGTGCAAGAATATTTTTATATAAATAACAGTCAGTTGTGTGTTTAAGGAGGTTCTATTGTGAAAATTGTTGAAAATATTAAAAAAATAGGTTTGAGAGAGTTGTCTAATTTATTCTTTACCAGTCCCAAGGTAAGACGTTTGATGTTACCTCTGGTAGATAAAAAGATAAAATCGAATTTTATGGAAATGCTGAACAGATCCTATGAAGTACCCGCAGAGGTAGAAGGACAATATTGGTTCGTGAGAAATCTTTTAATGCGGGGATCTGAAAGAATGGATGAAAAATTTTTAGCGCCGGATATCATGAAAATAATATTTAGCAATTTTGTCGATAATGTTCTACTTAAAAGTAGTGAAATCAGGCACAAAGCTTATTTTGAAGAAAATATTGAAAAACCAACGCTCCTTGTTGTCAGTCCTACTAACCGTTGTAATCTGCGCTGCACGAATTGTTATGCGGGAAGCGACTCAAAGAATGCTGCAAGTCTTGACTGGGATACTTTTGACAGAATTTTGACAGAAAAAGAAGAGCTCTGGGGCAGCTATTTTACAACGATTTCCGGCGGAGAACCATTTATGTGGAGTGATAATGGCAAAACAATATACGATATGTTTGCTAAACATAAAAATCAGTATTTTATGGTTTATACAAACGGAACCTTACTTAATAAAGAAAATGTTAAAAAGTTAGCTGACGCAGGCAATGTAGCGCCGGCAATCTCTGTTGAAGGATTCAGGGAAGAAACAGATGCCAGAAGAGGCAATGGGGTATATGACAAGGTTTTACAGGCATTTGCAAATCTTCGTGAAGCTGGCAATCCTTTTGGTATATCAGTTACGCCAACAAGGAAAAATGCTGACCTGGTCATGTCAGATGAATTTGTTGATTTTTATTTTGAAAAGCAAAAGGCTCTTTTTGGCTGGGCATTTCAGTATATGCCGATTGGCAGAGAGATTGATTTTGATATTATGGTTACGCCTGAACAGCGTTTGACTATGTATAAAAAATCCAAGCGCATTCTCAATGAAAAGGGTTATTCATATGTTGATTTTTGGAATAACGGTTACCTGAGCAATGGGTGTATTGCAGCAGGTAGAAAAGGCGGATATTTCTACATAAACTGGGATGGTAATATTGCGCCTTGTGTTTTTATCCCCTATTATACGACAAATATTTACGATATATATAAAAACGGCGGGGATCTTAATACAGCGCGTGAAAGTAAATTATTCAATGAAATAAGAGACTGGCAGAGCGATTACGGTTATATGCAGCCAAAAGAAAAGGTCGGGAATCGTTTAATGCCCTGTCCTATTAGAGACCATCACCAGAACACCGTCAAAATTTTGAAGGAAAATAACGTAAAATCACTTGATCCTTATGCTGATGAAGCCCTGAAAAGTAACCGTTACCATGAACAGTTAACACAATACGATAAGGAACTTGCTCGCGTTTTTGACCCTGTTTGGAGGGAAGATTTCGTAAATCATAAACAAGATAGAAAAGCAGCTTGATTCAGGATTATTATTTTTTGCTATCAAATGTGTATTTTTTTGAATATCCCCTTGGAGTAATCATATAGTCTTGATAAACTGTTGAAGCGCTGCTTCCTATAAATACTGTAGTTTGCATATTTACAGGTGCTAAGTGAAGATTTTCAAGAGTTGTAATTTGAACATCCTGATTTTTTCGCATAGCGCCTGTTACTATGCCTACCGGCGTATTTTTATCCCTAAATCTGAGTATAATCTTTTGGGCTTTTTCAAGGTGCTGGTTTCTTTTTTTGCTTTTGGGGTTATACATAACTATCACAAAATCGGCTTTGGCCGCTGCTTCAATACGCTGCTCAATTAAATCCCAGGGAGTCAATAGATCGCTTAAGCTTATGGCTGCAAAATCATGGGATAAGGGAGCTCCTAAAAGAGCGGCGCCTGAGCATAGCGCTGGTATGCCCGGTACGATTTCAACACCAAGGGAAGATTTACTGCTTGTATTATCGCTTTTTGACAGGGATAGGGGAATAACTGTAATATTTTTTGTTTTGCAGACCTCAAAAACAAGCGTGGCCATGGCGTAAATCCCTGGATCTCCGCTTGAAATAATTGCGCATGACTTTCCACTGCATGCAGCATCAACAGCAGCTTCCACTCTTTCAACTTCTTTTGTCATCGGCGTGCTGATAATATTTTTATTTTTTATCAAAGGACGTATCAGGTCGATATAAGTGGTATATCCGGAAACAGTGTCAACCAGTTCAATGACTTCACACGCCCGTTTTGACATATGATCCAGGCTGCCAGGTCCTATGCCGACTACATAGAGGGTATTTCGGCTATAGCCACTGTCAGATTCCCTGATAATTGTTTGGGTACAATCAGTTTTCCCTGTTTTGCTGCCAGAATTGCTGCTGCTTCGCATACGCATTTTACTCCTGTATATTTTTCCACCACTATTGATGGGCTTTTAATATTTTTTATCTGGTTTAATTCTTCTTTGTTAAAAAAAATTAATGGAAGTTCAATTTCTTTTGCAAGGGCTATCAGCCCTGGCTCGTCTTTTTTTAAATCTATACTTGCAATCAATGCCAGACTGTCTGATGCCAGAGAAAAACGATTTAGCACTTCATAGAGAAATAACTTAATTTCTTTTCTGGTTGTATTACGATTACATCCAATTCCAACAACTAAAATTTTGGGGCGCAATACCAGAATATTCGGGAAAAGATCTACTTTCAGGTAGTTAATATAAATACCTGGACTATCTTTATTAAACTGTTTTTCTCCAGAACCTGAATCCTGCAAAAAATTCGCTATAAATTCCTGCTTGTTTAAAAAACCTGATGGATCATGAATATTTATCTTTTGGTTGGTAAGCAAGGCCATATTGATATTTTTTATTGCCTTTGGGTTTTCAATAAAAAGGTCTTTTTTTTGGGCCCAAACATCAATGGCAGGAAGATCGTTTACATCTGTGGCAGTGGTTATTACAGGATCTGCCCCGATTAACAGGGCGATTTTTCCGGCAAGATCATTGGCGCCTCCGATGTGGCCGGAAAGAAGACTGATGGCATGACGTCCTTTTTCGTCCACTACAACAACCGCCGGGTCTTTAAGCTTATTTTTAATCATAGGGGCTATCATACGAACCACTATACCGCTTGACATGATAAAAATATGTCCTTGATATTTATTAAAGTATTTATGTACGGCATTGGATAATCTACTGAATGTCAAAACCGAATCCGCAGAATTTTTTAAATTCACGGAACAGTGCAGCTCAGCCTTTGGCAGGTTTTTGGCTATTTTTGCGCCAAGCTTTGCGCCCTGCGGGGTTAAAGCCCATACAGCGAGTTTGTTATTTTTTTTTCTCATTTCTGTATCCATGGGAAAAATTTTTATCGTAAAGCTTTGATTTTGCTTTCATTTGTTTTGATTCGAAAATTTTTCCAACAATAACAAGGGCATGGTTGATAATTTTATTTTTTTGTACTGTATCAGCCAGTTCGTTTAAACTTGTATATATGATTTTTTCTTGAGGCTGGCTTACCCGAAATGCTATTGCGCAGGTTGCATCCGCGCCATAGGCTTTTTTAAGAATATTTGCCACATCATCAATAAGGGATATACTCAGATAAATTGCCATGGAGCTTTGATGGCTTGCAAGCAATTCCAGCTTTTCTGCCTCAGGCACAGGCGTTCGGCCGGCCATTCGGGTTAGAATCAGGGTCTGGGAGATTTCTGGAAGGGTATACTCAATTCCCATGGCTGCTGCTGCAGCAAAGGCGGCGGTTACCCCCGGGATAACCTTATATGGTATTGATCTCTCTTTTAATTCCAGCATCTGTTCAAAAATAGCTCCATACAGACTTGGATCACCTGTATGCAGACGTATAATTTTTTGGCCTTTTTCATAAGCAGTTGCCATAGTTATAATTATTTCTTCAAGAGTTAAAGAAGCACTGTTTATTTTTGTTATTCCAGGTTTGGTCCACTTTAATACTGCTTCAGGCACCAGTGACCCTGCATAAATAACAAGATCAGCCTCTTTTAAGGCATTTTGGGCCTTTACAGTGATTAATTCAGGGTCGCCAGGGCCGGCGCCGGCAAATATGACAGGATGGGTTATTATCATAAAAACTCCTTTTTTCCGGAAATAATCCAGACAGGATTTTGGGCATTGAACCGCTGTCCCCACGGCATTTCTTTGCTCTTGTTAATTTGAATCTGGATAACTTTAGTTAGCATTTTGATTTCTTGCAGTGTATCAAGCGCAGCTTTCAGGTTTTGTATAAGAACCGTATTTATTATAATGATTCCGTTTTTCTTTAGATATTTACATGCAGTTCTGATTATTATTTCAAGATCTTTACCTCCTCCGCCTATAAATATACGGTCAGGAGCTGGAAGATCGTCAAGACCGGATGGGAGAACGGCATGTATTATTTCCAGGTTATTTACATTAAAACGGTTTTTGTTATTTTTGATTTGCTCTATTCTTTCCTGTTTTTGCTCTATTGCGAAAATCTTTCCATTTTTTATAAAAATTGAAGCTTCAATAGAGATGGAGCCGCTTCCTGCACCAAGATCCCACATAATATGATTTGGCAATAGACGAAGTTTGGAAAGTGTAACAGCTCGCACCTCTGGTTTTGTGATCACTTCATTATGCCGCTCATAATAATCATCAGGCATCCCAAGATAAAGATTCTTTGTTTTTTCGGGCTGGAAAGGTATGCGCTTTAGTACTGCCAGGTTCGGCTCGGCAAACTTCATTTTTGCAGCCCTTGCAGGATTATACCAGTTAATGCGCTCTGACGGGGATCCAAGTTGTTCAAAAACACATATATTGAAGTCAATTATTTTTTTTTCAAGAAGAAGTTTTGCCAGCCAGGCAGGGTTTTTATCAGGATCAGTAAATACTGCAATCGTATTTTCCTTTGCCAGTGCCTTTAACAGCAAATGCTCGTTATTTCTGCCGTGCATGCTGATAATATGGATATCCTGCCAGGGCTCTTTGATGCGGGCAAATGCTGCTGAAACCGTCGTGATATTAGGATATACCAAAACATTTTCATGGCCAAGTGATTTGATCATCAAGGAGGCGATACCGAAAAACAAAGGGTCGCCGGATGCAAGCACCACGATGGATTTGCTTTTCATTTGGGTTTTTATGAATCTGATTATTGTGTTTATTTCTCCGGTAATTTTTTTTTTAACTGCCGGATAATTTTTGAAAAAATCAAGATGCCTTTTCCCGCCCACAAGGATATCCGCCTGCTTGATCAATTCAAGATGCTTAGCGGTCAGGTCGTCTGGGGAAACCCCCATTCCTATTATTGATATTGGTTTCATATAAAAGAAAACTTTTTATTGCCTTTGAGAATCAAAAACAACATTGCCCTTATAATCAAAAATAATATTTTGAATAAAAATGTCTTTTCCTGCAAATACTTTTGCAGCTTTAACTATTAATCTTCCAACATGAGAGATAACCTCAGGGTGCTTGTCGAGTATTAAATCAAATGCATGTCTGGCAGTATTCGCAGATAATATATTTTTTGCAAAGTCTTGATTATTTGTAATTTCAAATGACCAGGCTGAGAGTTTTTCTAAACTTAAAACAGACTTTGCTGCATGAGTATGTGGTACTCCCTGAGCCATTTTTACAGCTTTTCCAAAAAAAACAGCGATAATAATCTTTTCAAAACCCATTTTAACTGCTGCTTCCAACGACATTTTAAAAAAATCACCAATTTGAATAAAAGCTTCTTCGGAAAGCGTCTTGAATATTTCCTGAGAAAATCTTTCGCTTCTGCGGCCGGTTGTAAAAATTACTTTTTTTAAACCAGCGGCCCTTGCAACCGATAATGAAGATTTAATCGTTGCAATATAAGCCTCATGGGACATTGGTCTTTCAAGGCCTGTGGTTCCAAGAATTGATATGCCGCCTATAATTCCTAATCGTGCATTTAATGTTTTTTCAGCAAGTTTTTCCCCTTCAGGCACAAAAATTTCAACTTTTACTGCTCTGTTTAAATCATCTAATGATTCCCTGACAGCCTGAGTAATCATTTTTTCAGGGCCCTGGTTTATTGCAGCTTTTCCAGGCTTAACTTCAAGTCCGGGTTTTGTAACAATTCCAACACCCTTTCCTCCGGTGATAGATATTTTTTTTTGATTTTCATTATTATAAAGTGTTACTATTGCTCCGATCCTTGCCTTATGGGTAATATCAGGATCATCCCCGGCATCCTTTATAACCATGCATTCCGCTTTGTTTTCGCCATAAGATCTACAGGTATATATTGGAATTATGATTTTTTTCCCTGTCAGTAATTCTATTTGCACAAAGGGAGGTTTTTTTTTATTTAAAATAAAAAAAAGAGCGCCCTTTACCGCTGCTGCCGCAGCGGTTCCAGTTGTAAAACCGGTTCTCAGCCTTTTTTTCACTGACATAAAATCATCCAGCGCAATTTTGTGGATTTATTTCTTTCCGTGACCCTAACCTGCATGCTTTCATGCTCACCAAGTCTAATTTTTTAATAAAGCAAGTTTTATCAGTGCATTTACCACACTTGCAGCAATATTTGAACCGCCTTTTCTGCCGATATTGGATATATACGGATAATCCAGTTCAATAAGCGCTGCCTTTGATTCAGCAGCATTTACAAAACCTACCGGGAGTCCTATAATTAAAGCTGGTTTTGCTTTTTTTGCCTTTACCAGCTCAATAAGGCGCAAAAGAGCTGTAGGGGCATTTCCAATCACATAAATACCGTCTCGCATATCAGTTATTGCCGCATCTACTGCTGCTTTTGCTCTGGTAATTTTGTTTTTTAATGCAATCTGTTTGATTTGCGGATCTTTCATAAAACATTTTACCTGTGAACCGAGTCGATCAAGATCGCTTTTTCTGATTCCTGCCTTTGCCATATTGGTATCAGTGATAATTATTTTTCCATTTCGCAAAGCATTTATTCCACAGGATATGGCATCTTTGTGAAAACAGATGGATTTGATATATTCAAAATCAGCTGAAGTATGAATCATCCTTTGCACAATCGACCATTTATCAGAAGGGAAATTATGCGTACCTGCCTCTTTATCGATTATCTTAAAACTTAAGGCTTCAATTTCATTTGGTTTCATAAAAATCTCACTTTTTTAGTTTATAATTTCGACATGATTTAACAAAACATGCAGCTATATATGGTAAACGCCTCAGCTTTTCTAAACAGCAAGAAAAATATGATAGATAATAAAAGGGCGTTTTTTTAAATCATGACTGGTTTCATCAATAGGCATATCCGGCAGTATTTGAGATCGTAAAAGTCGCCTTGGAGGTTTAAGCTTGAGTTCCTTCGCCTTTTTTTGAACGTATCCATCTATGCCGGAACTGGCTTTGCCTGTTTCTCCGTCAAAAACATATCCGAGCATGGCTCCTGTTTCCATAAAAGGCGCATACTGACCGGTAATAAAGCGCATCATTCCATTATTAACGTATTCATTATTTCCAGCAACCAATCGGCCATTGGGTGAACGAACACGCAGTCTTTTTGCCTCTATAATAAAATACACTTCATGCCCAAGGCCACAAGAAACGAGAAGATCAGTGCTACCACCAAGTTTGTCTTCATCAGGATTGGAGGAAAGAATCCCTGTTTGTGGGCGAATGTCAAGTGGGCCGTTCCGAAATATCGGGATTTTTACCAACTGCCTGTAAAGCCGTATGGTAATGCTGTCCTCAAATTC
>JASFBJ010000413.1 GCA_030149585.1 Desulfobacterales bacterium
GCGTGAATTTGATTCTTTGATTACTCTTAATTTTGAAAAAAATCCTGAATATAAAGAAATTTTCAATTCATTAGAACCTCGTAATATACTAGAAAAAATTTCCCTGTTTACAGGTAAAAGAGTTGAACCGGGAAAAACACTTTTATTTTTTGATGAAGTACAGGACTGTGCTTCAGCAATTATGGCCTTGCGTTATTTTTATGAAGAGATGCAGCTTTTACACATTATTGCTGCAGGTTCATTAGTAGAATTTACTCTTGAATCTGAAAATTTTCGTGTGCCTGTAGGACGAATTCAATATGTGTATCTTTTTCCAATGTCCTTTGGCGAATTTATTGAAGCAACAGGAGAAAAAAATCTTCGTAATTATATTTGTGGTCACAATAGATTGCAGAGCCTTCCTGAGTCTCTACATGTAAAACTTAATGAATACATACGAAAATATTTTACTCTTGGCGGTATGCCTGGTGTAGTGCAAGAATATTGTGAGACAGGAGATATTATCGCCTGTCAAAGAATACAACGCGCAATAATTGATACATACCAGGATGATTTTGGAAAATATTCCCGAAAACTAAAACATCGATATCTTAATAAAATATATAATGCTGTCCCTAAAATGGTAGGCCGAAAATTTGTTTATGCACATGTTGATAATGCAATAAAATCCAGAGAATTAAAAGAAGCCCTTGAATTACTTGAAATGGCGGGTGTAGTGCGAAAAATTAAACGCACAAGTGGCGCCGGTTTGCCATTGGAAGCTGGAGTAAAGGATGCTTATTTTAAAATGCTTTTTTTGGATGTTGGATTATTACATGCCGTAAATGGAATATATACGGATACAGTGCAGGCAGAAGATTTTACTGTTTTGTTTAAAGGGGCTGTTGCTGAACAGTTTGTCGGGCAGGAACTTTTGGCGTATCAGAATCCTTACAGCAAGCCTCTGTTATATTACTGGGCTCGTGAAGCGAAAAACAGTAATGCAGAGCTGGATTACTTAATTCAAAAAGAGGGAAAAGTAATACCAATTGAGATAAAATCCGGTTCGACAGGTAGAATGAAAAGTATGCGCATGTTCATGGAAAAATACAAGATGCAGCAAGGGATAAAAATATCCCAGGCGCCTTATGATTCCAAAAATAAAATTATTTCATTACCTTTTTACTCTCTTGAAGGATTTATGCGAAAGTAAAAAAACCTAAAACTTATCAGAATGAATAAAATTCTTTATAAATAACACTGTATGGATTAAATGACTGAAAAAACATTAAAGCAACTTCTTTCAAATGGTGAATCCGAATCAATAGAATTCAAAACCTCCTTTGGCAAAGAGGCAATCGAAACTCTATCCGCCCTTGCCAATACAAAAGGCGGAAGCGTTATTGTCGGCGTAACTGATCATGGCGAGATTCAGGGCATTCATTTGGGCAAAGAAACACTTCAGCAGTGGCTGAACCAGATCAAACTAAACACTTCGCCTTCCATTATTCCGGACATAGAAACCATTACCATCGACAACAAGACCCTGGTAGTTCTGACGATCATCGAGTATCCGGTCAAGCCCGTTAGCTGCAAAGGCAAATATTTCAAGCGCATTCGAAACTCCAACCACCAAATGAGCATTAACGAGATTTCCAACCTTCACCTGAAAACATACCATACAAGCTGGGATCACTATGACGACACCCGTCATGCGCTTAGTGATATTTCTCTGGAAAAAGTGAATCATTTTATCGAGCTATCCAACAAAATCCGTCACTATCCGATTGTGGATGACCCCATGACAGTACTCAAAAAATTTGAATTGCTGAAAGATGAGCGCATTACACATGGATGCTATTTACTCTTTGTGGCGGGAGATTCTTTCATAAGCACTATCGAAATTGGTCGATTTGCCAGTGAGACTATTATCAAAGACAGTTTGACTATTCGTACAGACCTTATCAGTGAAGTAGAAATGGTTCTTGAATTTATTAGAAAGCATATTGACAAAACATACATTATCACTGGAGATGCACAACGCGAAGAACGCTGGGACTATCCGCCCGAAGCATTGAGAGAAATAGTAGTAAATATGATCGTACACAGAGACTACATGAGTTCCAACGACTCCATCATTAAAATTTTTGATGATGGAATTGAGTTTTTTAATCCTGGCAAGCTACCGGATGGATTGACTATAGAGGAATTGATCAGAGGAAAGTACTCTTCTTCTATTCGAAATAAGCAGATTGCATTTGTATTCAAAGAGGCTGGGATTATTGAAAAATATGGCTCTGGAATCAAAAGAGTGCTTAAAGCTTTTCAAGAATATGGCCTGGCCCAGCCGATTTTTGAAGAAATTCAGAATGGTTTTAAAGTAGCGGTTTCTAAAACCACCCAGAAAACCACCCAGAAAACCACCCAGAAAACCACCCAGAAAACCAAAACGCGCGACAAAATTCTTGAAATACTGCATACAAGCCCAAACATGACACGCGAAGAGCTTGCGGACGTACTTGGGAAAAGCCCCAACACTATTAAAGGACATATTGCAAGACTAAAAACCGATGGGCGATTGGAGCGAATCGGAAGCGACCGGGACGGGTATTGGAGAGTACTCAATGAAAACGGTTATTGATATAC
>JASFBJ010000414.1 GCA_030149585.1 Desulfobacterales bacterium
ATTGTGCCAATTGCCATTACAGGTTACAGGGTAAGAGCTGCCATTATAAATAAATGTGGCCTGGTCTCCGGTTGTTGAGTCTAAAGTAATGCTATGCTCCGTATAGAACGTAGGGGCTTCGCTTTTAAAAACCGATATTGAATATTGTGCATTACTGTGCTGATATATCAGCGTTGCGGCCCATAGATTTTGAGCCGGAAAAAATAATATTGACAGAACAGCTAATCGCAGTTTTTGGCGATACATACATTACCTGCCTTTGTTGAATTGGTGAAATTATCAGCAATAGCGCTGTATATTGATTGTTGAATATCATCGTTCCAGCCCCGGTATATATGCTGTTTACCTGCGTATTTAATGCAGATTAAAGGTACGGTTACAGAACCACATAGATTTTCAACCTCCTGCTCGTTTTCCCAAATTATTTTTTCAGCCAGTCTCCTGGATGTTCCGGTTTCGTTTTCAAACAGGTTACTACAGACCCAGGTTACAGATTTTTTATTATCGCTGTTTGAGATGCAAACCGGTCTGATAATCAGGTTGCCATCCATCAGCATACAGATTGTTCGCAAATCTTCGATGGCTTTATGACAGTGGTCGCAGGATGGAGAAGCAAAAATTTCGATTTGCATATTTTTTTGCGGATTGTCGTACATAAGGGCAGGATTTAATGTTATGTCAGGATAAAAAAAGATAAAATGGGCTATAAAAAATGCCAGAGAGAATGCCGGAAAAAAGCTGCGTAGAGCTGCAACAGGGGCATTGACGATTTTAATTCCGGTAACGATGGTAACTGTAAGAAGAAAACAAAAGAAAATAATACACAAAATACACCAGGATTTAATGTAAACCGCTTCGATGAATGTAAAATAAGCCTCAAATCCACACAGGGCAGATAAAAGTAAAACGGCCATTTTATGTTTTTTGAAATATTCTAAAGATAGAGCAATAAAAAGCCCTGCCGCTCCAAAAAAACCGATTGGAATGCCGAACAACTTTGCAAAAGATGAGGCGTGAACTTTTATGCATGAGGCAGTTCCGCAGATGTTTTTAAAGCTGCCGAGATCTGAAAATCCCATGCCCAGGGCAAAAAGAAAACATGACAATATCAAGGTTATTTTTGTTTTTCGCACTTGTGGAAGTTATTTCATCCCTGTTTCTTAGTATTATTTTTTTATGCCTTTCTATTGTATGTAATAGAAAGGCCGTCAAATTTTTGGTTTCAGAATGCCGCTAAAAATATTAGAGATAATGCCGTAATAGAACGAGCGTCAAACAGGCGGTTTTTTTTCGGAATATAAAATAATCAGATTTTTGTCTGTAAAAACCGCTGATTTGGGTTTGCAGCCTGATGTTTTGTCGATCACCTGGTTGTTTTGTTGTGCTGTCTCAATTACTTCCGTGATAGTTTTAAGATTTGAGATGATTGCTATGGGTTTACCGGTTCGCATGGTCAGCCTTTTTTACTTTTGACGAATTAATGCCTCAACTTCGATAATTTTTGATAACAGCTTTGATTCTTTTTTTCTTTTTTCAAGCTCTGCCAGGGTCGTTTTGAATGCCTCGGCTTTAATTGGAGTATAATATCCGGTCAGCATCTGTTTTTTTTGTATATTTTTCAGGGAAAAAGGAGCCCCCGGATACCCCTTACCAATAAAATCGGGGATCAAATCTTTTTGCCGCAACATGCTCGTTATTGAGTATTCAATATTTCTTCTTTGATTGCGGCCTGTTCCTCTGACAAGCAGTTTATTTTCTCCGTTTTCTTTTGCCATCGACAGCACTGTATCGGATACCAGTTGAAGCATGACATAAACCAGTCCGTTATTCATGGAAAAGCTTCTGAAATACCCCCTGTCAACCAGATTAATCTCTTTTTCTATCAGGCTTAGAAATTTGTTTATATCAAGCCAGGCCAGGTCCACGGCTTTGGGTCTGGCTGTTTTGTCTTTAGATTTTTGTTGTCGGCTGATTTTTTTTTGATTATTTGCCTCGTTTGTCTTGCTCGCACTCTTTGCCTTCGGGTTAGTCAACGAAAAACTTTCAACCTCTTGTTCCCGGGCCTCGTGATCGGCTTCGCAGAGTTTGTAAGATAACGAGTTTTTATCCGTATGATCAAAATGATGATCCCGGACAGCTTTCAGGATTTTATCTTTTCCGGAAAACTTGTCAGTCAAAATTTCTTGTTTGAGAAACTCATACGCAACATACGGATGATCTCCTTTTGAATATACTTTTTCCCCGCGCAGGGCAGGGGCCTTGCCCAGATCATGCGCCAGGGCAGCGATCAATGCTGCTCCGGCCATAAATTCATAATCCTGGACGCTTGATTTAATATTTTCGATCATTTTTTCGGCAACATTCATGGAATGATCAGCCAGGGTGACCTTGGCCAGGATATCATAGATATTTTGATCTGTTTTTTCAGAATGGTTATCCTGCACCACAGACGGACAGTTTCCGAATTTATCGAGTAATGAGAGAATTGAAACTATTTTTTCTTGATAACCGCTGGATATCAGGACGGTCTCTATCGGCAATATATATTTATTATAAAAAAGCCCGATCCGTTGATTGTCCCAGGTAGTTCGGCCTGGCGCAACCGCTGCGGACGGATC